>JABIFG010000271.1 GCA_018650795.1 Fidelibacterota bacterium | reverse complement strand
CTCTCCTCCTCATTACAGACGGGGATCACAATAGAAAGATTCAGGGACTGCTCCATATACATACTCTATTCCGTAAAAAAACCGCGTTATCTTCCCATAAAACCGGGGCTACGTGGAGGAATTCAGTAATTTGGAGAGCTGCTCCCAGACTCGTTGTGGTGTTAGATCCTGATAACAGACAGGTTTTACATCACTACTCAGAGCTTTACCCCTCTCTCTCTCATTCTCCAGGTGAGGAGACTGGCAAGTTCGTTTCAGGCAGGGGGAGCATGCCAACGATGAGGTCAGGTGGACTTGATTCTCTCCCCAGGTTCCCGTCAATCCCGGATTGGTTGAACCATACACAGTGATCGAGGGAATTTTCAAGGCTGCCCCAAGATGGGCCAGACCAGAATCAACGCAGACCATCCCATCAACCTGCTGAAACTTTTCCACTAATTCAGTCAGAGAACTTTTCGGCAAAATAACCGCATCATTCTCTGTAGCAATCAATTTTGCACGCTGCTGCTCTGGCGGAGTTCCCCACGGCAGCATGACCCGATAACCGGCCTGATTGACCAGCACCGCCAGCTCTACCCAATAGTGATCAGGCCAGTGCTTGGTAACCCAGGTAGTGCCATGTACAAACAGGATGGTTGGTATTTCTGACTGTTTTTCAACGGTACGGATACCCGAATCGGCCTCCGTCTCTGGCAGAGCGTATCCCAAGGTTTGTGCAAACAGTTTGCGCAGACGCACAATCGCATGTTCACCTTTCTCTACAAAAACCGGGTGGTCGTAAAAATGGCTCGCCAGTGGCTCTCTGGCAGATTCACCATCCAATCCAAATTTTGCTCCTCGCACCATCCGGGTGATCAACCCACTCTTGATCAACCCTTGCGCATCCAGTACCAGATCATACTCTCGCTCTTTAAGCACAGTTTTAAATGATGACCACTCTCCAGAGAAGAGCGCCTTGAGGGGAGACTTGCGCCAGCGCCGTATCGATACCGGTATTACCCGATCCACCGCAGGGTGCCAGGCTGGGACCTCGGCAAAGGGGGCCTCCACAACCCAATCAAATTGAATACCGGGAATCGCATGGGCCGCATCAGTCACTGCGGGCAGTGCATGAAGCACATCTCCCAATGATGAAGTCTTGACCAGCAGCACCCTCATCCGAATGGGAAGGCTTCCATCGCCTGTAAGACCTGTTCTGGCTCCAACTGTTTGAGGCAATCGGTATGTCCAAGCGGGCACTCCCGTTTAAAACAGGGGCTGCACTCCAGATTAAGATCAAGAATCTGTGCCCTTTGATTGAGCGGCGGGGTAAAACCGGGATCAGAGGAACCGTAAATGGCAATCAGGTTACGATCCAGCGCTGCTGCCACATGCATCAGGCCAGAGTCATTTCCAACAACTACGGCAGCCAGAGACATCAGATCAACCGCCTGCTCCAGTGAGGTGCGTCCTGCCAGATTCTCTACCACCCCCCCCCGCTCCCCCAATAGATCAATAATGGAGTCACCAATTGCCCGATCCTTCTCCGACCCAAACAGCCAAACCTGCCACCCTTGCTGGATCTTCTCTTTTGCCACTGCTGCAAAGTATTCTGCGGGCCACTGTTTGGCGGGGCCATACTCAGCCCCCGGACAGAGTGCTAATAGATTGCCGGTTGGTTTAGATAACCCGGTGGCCTGTAACGCCTGATCTACCGATACAGAATCTACCTCCAGTTTAGGCTCAGGGATAGGGTCAGGAAGCAGCTGATGTGGATCACCGGCCAAGGCAACAAAACGCTGCACGGTCATTGTGAGTTTCTGCTTGTCTAGCAGTCGCAGATCACTCAACAGACCATAGCGCATCTCTCCTCTGTACCCAGTCCGCTTAGGGATCTTTGCCGCCCAAGGGGTAATGGCAGACTTTAACGAGTTGGGTAAGAGGATAGCCTGATCATACTGTTCGGAGCGTAAACCTTTTCCTAATCGGTAACGTTCACTCAACCCCAGCCGCCCATGTCCCAGTGGCATCACAATACCTCGGTTGACTTCTGGCATACGCTCCAGCAGTGGCAATGACCAAGCGGGAGCCAGCACATCAATAATGTCTTCAGGGTTGCACTGCTTCAGCACCTTGAACAGACTCTGCGCCATCACCATATCCCCTACCCAAGAGGGGCCAACAATTAAGATTTTACTCATGTGTTCTCTACCCCTTCCCCCTTATAGAGGGAGGGTGTGGTTAATCGGCAACGTTGAGAATATCCATATACGCACGTACCCCTTCCTCTACTGTCAGGAACTCATCACTATAACCCGCAGCACGCAGTGCCGAGATATCTGCCTCGGTAAAGCTCTGATAGGCCCCTCTCAAATGGTCTGGGAATGGAATATATTCAATGGTCCCCTGACCATGCCAATCAATCACTGCGTTGGCCATATCATTAAAGGCCTGAGAACGCCCGGTACCGAGATTGAAGATCCCTGCCTTATCCGGGTTATCCATAAACCAGAGGTTGACCTTGACCGCATCTCCCACATAGACAAAGTCACGCCGCTGCGCACCATCCTCATACCCTTCACAGCCGGCAAACAACCTAGCAATGCCGTTCTCCAGAATCTG
>JABIFG010000270.1 GCA_018650795.1 Fidelibacterota bacterium | reverse complement strand
TCATGGATTAGGTCCTCACTATCCTGTTGGCGATAATGAAACCTGGCTTGGTCGTGCATCCAACCGCCGGGTTGAGGTATTGGTGAATGCTGAAGTCGGTGAGGCAGCCTTACTTGAATTGGATGTCATTAAAGAGTCACTGAAACAGAAAATTGTTATTCCAGTGGACGCATTTGAAAATATGTCACCTGACTCAGCCCTCAGTATTCCAGCAAACCAATCTTCCACGTTACTGCTGAATATGAGCTACCCAGCCTATGCTACCGCGGATTCCATTTCTATTACACTAGCGCTTCCAAACGATTTAGAGTATGTTGATGTAGCCGGTACCTTTAGAACATGGGGACAAGCACTTGAAGCTGGTGGCCTGGAAGTGGTTTCACCAGTGCAGATAAATTCTCCAGATGGCGTTACGGGTATCCATGATCTCTTCATGAATGTTCAACTATTTAATGAAGGACAAGCACTGTCCAGCAATATTGAGAAGGTATTGAAAGTAAATATACAAGAATTGGAACCTGGCGATGAATAGACTGTTTTCAATACTGGCTGGTCTACTCCTCTCTACGACACTTTTTGCTCAGGTACTCATGCTGGAGCCAAAAGACAATGCTGTGAGTAAGCTGAATAGTATTTCAGTTACAGTTGCGGGAAAAGCCGGTTCACCTGTCAAACTATTTGTAAATGATGTTGAGGTAGCCAATGACATCATGAGAATCGATGGATTACTCGATTTTATAAGTGTCAGGGTTCCTGCTGGACCTGTCACGCTCCGCGCGGAAGCTATAGGTGCCGCTGAACGAACCTTTACCGCCGAGAAAAAGATTCATGTCCTGGGACCAGTGGGGCAAATAAAAAATGCTTCGGAGGATATCATTCAGCCTGCTGATGGCAGAAACATTGGAAAATATAAATTTGAGTTATCTGATGAATGGGGCTATCAACTACATGACATCAAGGTTGTGACCTTAAAATTATCATCAGGTACATTGATTGATAAGGATATTGATGATAATAGTTCGGGACATCAGGCCAAAGCGGTAGAAGGCTTTGTCTCAGTGAATATTCAGTCAGGCACTGAACCTACTGAACGATCGACATTGAATATTCAAGCCGCCGGTTATAGCCAGCAATTCAATGTCAGTTATACGATCCCTGAAGAGCCTTTACTCCTGGTTGGTGCAGCCAGTGGAAGTTTCTCTACTTTAGGTAAAGATCAGGATCCAAATGCCCTGCCACATTTTGGCATTATTAATAGAAATAACAGCCAACTTGGTGATCATGTGCTATTGGGTGGACGTACTGCCTTCTACGCCAAGGGAAGTATCAAACCGGGACTACGCCTGACTGCCTCCCTAGATACAGACAGAGGCTATCTGGATCAGCTTTTTGTCGATGTGGATCCACAAGAACAATATCCACTCTTTGGTGATGCAAGTACCATCACCTTTGATGCACAGTCTAGGTCAAAATTATTTGCTAAACTTGAACAAAATGAATCCTTCTTATTGCTTGGTGATTTTAACACCAATATGACAGACAATGAATTTACGGCCTATAACCGTACCTTTAACGGATTACTCGGTTCATATCTCTACAAAAATCATGAAATTCAAGTATTTGGAACTGCTACGGACAGATCCATGGAACAAGAAGAAATTAGGGGTGAGGGTATTAGTGGTTTCTACTATCTTAACAATGGTAGCGTTACGCGTTTCTCCGAAAAAATACGAATCGTAACCAAAGATAGGTATCATCCTGAGACTGTATTGGAAACCAAAAACCTCACCCGCTTTTTTGATTATGAAATCAACTATGTCGATGGAACATTGATGTTCAAACAACCCATCGCATCTCTTGATGGCGCAGGTAACCCAATATTCATCGTGGTCTCCTATGAATTTCAGGGCTCCAATTCCAGATCCTGGATTGGCGGATTCCGTCACAAAAGTAAATTAGGTCCCAACGAAAAAATTAGAGTGGGTACCACCTTCCTTACTGAAGAGCGCGCAACGGCCAATTATATGCTATATGGTTTGGATGCTACCGTGCCTATTAATGATAAAATTATCGTCTCTGCTGAAATAGGTCAATCTCGTAAACCCGATGACTTTATCGATAGTGTCGCAGTGGGGAATGCTATCAAGACTGAGCTCCAGGTTGCTCCCTACCCCGGATTAAATCTTAAAGGCTATATTCGTGCAGTTGGTGATGATTTTGTGAATGCATCGCAGGTTGGATCTGGTACTGAACGTGGCTCCTTCAAATATGGTTTGAATGCCAAATATGATTCCCGCAAATATGGTAAAATTACTTCAGAGTATTATGATCAGACTGGTAGCCTGGGGACGAGTAATACCCATGATAGCCGTGTTTTCAATATGCATGTAGAGCGTCGCATCAAGGAAACTTCAACGCTCAAGTTTGGATATGAAAATGCGCTTCGGGAAAAATATGATGCTTCAGATAGTCTCTTGACTAAGGATCATTCCAATCTTCTCAAGGCCCAGTATGATGTCTTACTCCTGGATCAAATCAAGGCAGTTTTTGAACACGAACAAAATCTTAGCCTCACCAATAGAACTAAACCCACCAACACTAGTGTTGGTTTGGTTTACCCGATTTCGGAACAACTAGAGGTATATTGGAAATATCGCTTTATCCAGGGTACTGGGGTCAATCGCCAGAGTGTCCTGGGCTTCAGATCCACAGTAGGGGAGAACACCGATATTGAAGGTAAGTATGAAATCGGCGGTATTACGGGTGATCAACGGAATCGAGCAAGTCTGGGTTTAAAAAACAAATGGTACCTACGTGAGGATCTCGTTGTGAATGTCTCTCTCGAAAATACAGCTACTGTCGATTCTTTTGAAATTCCAACACCGAGTCATCAGGCCATGGCACTATCCTTTGAGTATCTCCCTGAGATGCCATGGAAAGCCATCGGTAAGTACGAAGTCAGGGATGATGCCAATAGCCTCCAGCGTGTAATTACCCTTGGTGGTGATATGCGTATATTCGCAGGTTTTGGTGCTATTGCAAAATTAGACCACTGGGAAAATCGCTATAAAATTGGTAACCAGGGTTCACAGACCCGCGAAAACTACCAGGCTGGTGTGGCTTATCGACCACAAAGCTCGGATCAGATCAATGCTCTGGCTAAGTTGGCCTATGTTTCAGATCGTAATAGTCAGATAGCCATTCCAGTACGCCAGGATCGCTACATTTTCTCGGTTCACTCCTACTGGCAGTTTGATAGCAAAATCGGATTGGCTTCACGCTTTGCTACCCGCTTTGTTCTGGATGACGATGCCACTTTTGATGAAAGTGTAAGTACTCAAACCTACTTCCTCCAATCCAGGGCGGAATACGCTTATACTAATGAACTGAGTGGTATCCTAGATATGAGATTCATTCACATGTCTCCAACCAGTGAGAATGCCTTTGGCCTGGCCGCTGAAGTCGACTATCTGGTTTATCAGAACATTCAATTTGGTGTTGGATACATATTGAAAAACTATTCAGATGCCGATTTCAGTTTCCTGGATTACCAATACCACAACCTGTACTTTGCCCTTCACGCCAAGTTCTCTGAGGATATCTTTAACTGGCGTTAAAATCCTCGCTTTGTTTCATCTATACTTAACCGTTAAAACGGTTACATATTGCACATATTACTAGTAACCCACGACTTAAGTCGTGGGTTACTGATACAAGATTAAACCAGTCAACCGTTTTAACGATTTATTATATCCCCAAAATAACTACTTTATGGGAAGACATTAATTAATCTATCCTCTCATATGGCCGGACGTCTACATATTGGTACCTGCAGCTGGAAATATCCTTCCTGGGAGGGCTTGGTTTATGATTCCAAAAAGCCAGAGAACTTCCTCCAGGAATATGCCAGAAAGTACGAGTCTGTTGAGATAGATCAATGGTTCTGGTCGCTGTTCGGAATTGATAAGGTTGTGCTACCCAAGACCGAGGTGGTGCAGGAATACATCGATTCAGTACCCAGTAATTTTCGTTTTGTCATCAAGGCGCCTAACAGCCTGAGCCTCACACACTTATACAAGAGTCAAACTTCAGGGGCGCTAGTGGAAAATCCTCATTTTCTATCTCCTGATCTGTACCAAACTTTCCTTAATTCAATGGGTCCCATGCAGCATCAGATTGGCGCTATAAATCTTCAGTTTGAGTATCTCAACAAAGTCAAAATATCGTCACCTCAGTTGTTTTTGGATCAATTTGTTAACTTTATAAAAAACATAGATACCACGATTCCACTTTGTATCGAAATCCGCAATCCGAATTTTCTTAATTCAAATTATTTTCAGACATTGACTCAGCACAGTATTGGTCACACCTTTTGTCAGGGCTACTACATGCCAGATATTCTAGCGGTATATGATGATTTCTCACAGCACCTGCAGGGGACATCCATCATTCGCCTCTTGGGACCAGATCGCCAGGGAATCGAGAAAACCACTGGGAAATCCTGGGATAAGGTGGTTGCTCCAAAGGATAGTGAAATTCCAGGTATTGCCCGACTGGTGAGAAAAATGGTCGATCAGGCCGGTATGGATATTTACCTCAATGTAAATAATCATTATGAAGGATCGGCTCCAGCTACCATAGAAAAATTGCTTCAATACCTTTAAAACTTAGCATTTTTCGTTGTCATTTAGATCTGAAGAATTAAGCTGATTGTCAGAACAATAAGTGGGGAAGGGAATGCAGTTGCAGCTACGAATTGATGTTGAAAAATTGGCCTATCCAGGCACACGTCAGGTGGGTACCACCGGCCATAAGCAGGCCATCGAATATCTCAAAGATCGAATGCTCCAAGCCGAGCTTGAGCCATACTCAGGGGATTCATTTGAGCTACCCTACCAAGTTGAATCAACGCAATATATAAATCTGGCTGGTATCTTGCCTGGAATTGACAGATCTCTGGAGCCTATTCTCCTCATAGCCCATTATGATACCTGTGGCGATCAACCCGGAGCAGATGACAATGCCGCAGCCATCGCCATTTGGCTTCATGTGGTCGAAGCCCTTAAAAACCTCAGCCTGCAACGAGACATGCTCATACTCTTTCCCGACGCAGAAGAACCTCCACGGTTTTTATCCGAGCACATGGGCTCAACCAATTTTTATGAAGACCAATTGCAACTTCCCATACATGCCGGATTGGTCCTCGATCTGGTCGGTCATGATATTTCCCTCGAGGGAATGGAAGAACTACTTTTTATTTTTGGTGCTGAGAGCCATCCTGATCTGGCTGAGGTTTTAACGGATACACAATTGCCAGAAGGCCTCAAGAATATTGCCACACTGAATCGTTATGTGGGTGATCTCAGCGACCATCATGTTTTACGGCAAAATGGTGAGCCCTATTTGTTTTTTACTTGTGGTCGCTGGGAACACTATCATCAAAAAAGTGATATCCCTGAGCATTTAAACTATGAGAAGATGGACAGGATAAGCCAGTATCTGGTATCATTGATTCAACAATTAGATCTAAAAGATCTCCATGAAAAAGTATCAGATTATGATCCCGTAGAGATGGAATTACATCTGCTTAATCGCGCAATAGGACCCTATCTGCACCAGCAAGGTATTCCAATGAACAACAGGGGGGATATACAAAAGCTTGTACTGAATTGGGTCAGTTACTACAAGCTATAATTTAGTCAATGATGTATTCCTTGAAACCGGTGGTCATGTATTCCTTGAATGAACCATCCGTTTCTCTGGTAATCAACAAACCTTCAGCGTCTGCAATATTTTCTAACCATTTCAAGCCCTCTTCTGGTCCTAAGACCATGACAGAAGTCGATAAGCCATCAGCTATCAGACAAGTATTTGCGATAACAGACACTGATGCCAGATTGTGAGCGATGGGGGAGCCATTTCGGGGGTCAATGGTGTGGGAAATACGTTTTCCTTCAACTTCACGATAGTTGCGATAATCGCCACTTGAGGCAATCGCTTCATTACTAATTTGGATGACGTGCTGAAGGTCAGCTCCAGGAGCACCACCAAACGTAGGTCGATCAATACCAACTTTCCAGGGTTTGTTTGCTTTGTTGAACCCGTAAGTCATGATTTCCCCACCAATCTCAACAAAAATATTTTGATGACCTCTAGCCATTAAATATTCAGCGATATAGTCAGCACCATCACCCTTTGCAATAGCACTCAGGTCAATGGTAATTCTGGGGTCAGATTTAGTTAATACTGAATCACCAACCTCCAATTTGTCACAACCCGTCAATTGGAGCCAGGAATCAATTTCCTCTACTGTTGGGAAACGGTTTTCACCCGGCTCAAAACCGAACCCGAAGAAATTTACAATTGGTGCAACGGTTATATCGAAGGCTCCTCCCGAAGACTCACAAAAATATTGACCCGTTTTAACCACCTCACGCAGTTTATCAGATACATGGATGGGGTAGGTGCTCTTATTGCGGTTGAAACGAGATATTTCACTCTGGTCCTCGTAGGTGGACAGAATGCGATTGAAGTCGAGTAAAGCGCTATCGACGCTTGTGGCAAGAGCAGCTCTTGCTTTGCTATCTATGGGTTCTCCTGTGATAATGATATGGTAGGTCGTACCCATTGTAGAGCCATTAAAGGCAAACTCAGCTAGCGCTTCACTATCACCATTACAATTACCCAGGGAAAGCAGAAGACAGACTAATAAAGCGTTAGGAATTAATTTTGAAATCCGTTTAAAATTTGTATTCATAACTAGGCCTCCCGATTGTCCTCAAATCTAACAAAAAAGGTTCGGATAACCCGAACCTTTTATTGTAATATTTGTAAAGAAAGTTGAATTAGAAACTATCGTAATCAATCATCTCTTTTTCAACACCCATATTATATAACATATTGTCTACAGCGTCTACCATCATAGGTGGTCCACACATATAATATTCAATGTCCTCAGGCGCTTCATGCTTGGTCAGATAATTATCTGCCACGACCTGATGAATAAACCCCACCGGACCATCCCAGTTGTCTTCTTCCATAGGATCGGAGAGGGCAACATGATAACTAAAATTCGGAAATTCCTCAGCCAGTGCCTTGAACTCGTCATCGTAAAACATTTCACGTTTTGAGCGAGCACCATACCAGAAAGAAATCCTTCTGGTGGTATGTTTGGTTTTCAGAAGATCGAAAATATGACTTCGCATGGGGGCCATACCAGCACCTCCACCGATGTACAACATCTCACGCTCAGTCTCTTTGGCAAAAAACTCTCCATAAGGTCCACTTACTACTACCTTATCACCTGGTTTCAGGTTAAAGATGTAAGAAGAGGCCAAGCCTGGAGGCACATCCATGCCTGGGGGAGGACTCGCGATACGCACATTGAGCATCACAATATTACCTTCAGCAGGATGGTTAGCCATGGAGTAGGCTCTAAAGATGGTTTCATCCAACTCAGAGCTATAGCGCCACATGTTGAACTTATCCCAGTCACCCCTATACTCGTCTTCAATAGCGAATTCGGAATAATCCAGTTTATGGGGTGGAATATCAATCTGAATATATCCACCTGCTCGAAAATCAAGATTCTCGCCTTCAGGTAGCCTTACTATAAATTCCTTTATGAAAGTGGCCACATTTTCGTTGGAAACAACTTCGCACTCCCATTTCTGAATATTGAAGATCTCATCAGGAATGCGAATATCCATATCAGATTTAACTTTCACCTGACAGGTCAGACGGACATTGTCTTTGATTTCGGAACGTGTGAGGTGGGGTTTTTCAGTAGGAAGAATCTCACCACCACCAGCATCGATCTGGCAGGTACACATACCACAGGTTCCTCCACCACCACAGGCTGATGGTAGAAAGATTTTCTCCGCAGCCAGAGTCTGCAACAAAGTTTGTCCGGCAGGGCTGGTGACAGATTTTTCTTCATCACCGTTGATCAGGATTTTCACATCTCCAGCAGGAACCAGCTTGGATGTGGCATAATTAAGAATGACCACCAGGATCAGAATCGTCCCTGTGAATACCAGGGTGCTTAGCAATATTAAGCCTAGAATACTCATACTGCCCCCTCTACAGACTGATACCGGAAAAACTCATGAAGGCCATTGCCATGAGTCCGGTGATTAACATTGTGATTCCTAAACCGCGTAAACCCTCAGGTATATGGGAGTACCGAAGTTTCTCACGGATGGCTGCCATGGCGGCGATTGCCAGAGCAAAACCCACTCCTGACCCCAATCCAAATACAGCAGATTCGGTAAAAGTGTATTCCCTTTCGACCATAAACAATGATGCTCCAAGAATGGCGCAATTCACGGCGATGAGAGGTAAGAAAATACCTAGAGCACTATACAGGGCAGGACTATATCTATCTATGACCATTTCCACAAGCTGAACCAGGGCAGCGATAACAGCAATGTAGGAGATGAAGCCCAGAAAGCTGAGGTCCACGTCAGGCAGACCGGCCCAGGCAAGTGCGCCAGGAGCCAGTAGATAGTGATAGATAGCCCAGTTGACCGGTACCGTGATCACTTCAACAAAGATTACTGCAAGTCCCAGACCGATAGCAGTGTCCACTCGCTTGGATACAGCGAGGAATGAACACATGCCCAGGAAGTAGGCCAGCAGGATATTATTAACAAATACGGATTCAACAAACAGGCTAATAAGATTTTCCATCATCAACCTCCTAATCCGCTACCGTACCAGTAATGGTACGCTGAACCCAAATGATCAAACCCAGGAGAATAAATGCTCCCGGTGCCAGAACCATGAGTCCCATATTTTGATATCCTGCCGCATAAGCAGCGTCGGGGATGACCTGGAATCCGAACAGAGTCCCGGAGCCCAGGAGTTCGCGACCAAAAGCCACTACGATTAGAATCATACTGTAGCCCAATCCATTTCCTACACCATCCAGAAAGCTGGGCCAGGGTTTATTTTGCAGAGCAAAAGCCTCAGCACGCCCCAGTACAATGCAGTTCGTGATGATCAATCCCACAAACACACTCAATTGCTTACTGATATCATAGAGGAAGGCTTTTAACACTTGATCCACCAGAATCACCAATGAAGCAATAATCGCTAACTCAATAATGATCCGAATATTTGAAGGAACCTTGTTCCGAATCAGCGAAATCAATACGTTTGATATTGAGATGACACTGATTACAGCAATGGACATGACAATGGCAGTCTGTAATTGTACTGTGACAGCCAGAGCAGAACAAATTCCCAGCACCTGAGTAGAGATGGGATTATTGTCCATGAGCGGATCTTTGAGGAAGACCATATTCTTTTTACTCAGTAGGCTCATGATGTGCCTCCCCGACAGGTTTTAAAGAAAGGTTCATATTTTTCCAGTGTAGACTTGATAAACTCATTCAATCCTTTGGTGGTTAGAGTAGCACCACTAATGCCATCCACCTTGTGTTCAGGATTCTTCTCGTCTGAGCGCATTTTACCCTTTACGATCTCAATAGAAACGATCTCACCAGCTTTATTGAGAATGGTTTTTCCCTTAAAGGCGGCTGTAAACCATTCCTTGTCGATCTCACCACCCAGACCCGGGGTTTCTCCATGACTATAAAAGGTAATCCCTTTTACTGTATTGAGATCCTGTTCCAGAGCGATGTAACCCTTTACCGTCGACCAGAGAGCTTTTCCCTGGGTAGGAATACAATAAGCGGTGATCATTTCTCCATCCTGCCGTGCATAAACCGGGAGTAGATCCGGTTCTGCTTTGGGATCAATATCCTCAGCTTTGCGGTCATTCACCTTGTTACCTTCGGTATCAACAACAAAAGTTTTAACCTTATTGTCGTAGAGGTCAAATATGGTCTGAGCTTCAACATCTTTGGATTCTGCAAGACCGAGAACACTCAGTATATTGTACTTTATATCAAGTTGGATATTTTGATCCTGACGCTCTTTTAACAGGGTAGCCGCAGAAGCAAGCAGGACGCTGCACACCATGGTCACAGCGGCTGCAAAACCCAATGTATAGGCTTTCGTAACTCGAGGCTTACTTGCCATAATTCAGCCTCCTTTTAATATTTGCCTGTACCACAAAGTGGTCGATCAGCGGTGAAAAAACATTTCCAAATAGTATTGCCAACATCATTCCTTCCGGGTAGGCCGGGTTAAATACACGAATGAGGATGGCCATCACTCCGATGAGGATGCCATAAATCCATTTTCCAATGTTTGTACCTGCTGCCGAAACCGGATCAGTTGTCATGAACACAGCTCCAAACATGAAGCCACCCATAACCAGATGATAGTGGGCGGGGAGGGTACGCATACCACCAGCCACATCTGCTCCAAAGAATTGAACAATGAGTGCCATACCATAGGCTCCGATAAGCGTGGCCAGCATAATCCGCCAACTAGCCACCCCTGTGATAAGCAGAATGACTGCACCGATGAGGATAGCAATTGTGGAAGTTTCTCCAATGCTGCCAGGATTGAAGCCAAAAAACATATTGCTCAGGGTAAAACCAGCTGCATTTAAGGTTTCAACTGCAGGTCCTGTCGAAGATGCAGCTGCTGCCAGTGGTGTTGCCCCGGTAAACCCATCTAGGGCTACCCACACGCTATCTCCGGAAATATTCCCCGGATAGGTGAAGAAAAGAAAAGCGCGTGCAGTCAAGGCGGGGTTTAGAAGATTCATTCCGGTTCCACCAAAAACTTCTTTACCAATCACAGTTCCAAAGGAAACTGCCACGGCTACTTGCCAGAGTGGAATCGTAGGGGGTAGGGTGAGGGGTAATAGGATACCAGTTACCAGGAATCCTTCATGAATGTCATGGCCATTGATATGACCAAAGATCATTTCCCAACCCAGACCCACTGCATAGGTTACAACAATGATAGGGAGCAATTTCAAGAACCCAAACATGAAGGCAGCAAACAAGCCCTCAACACCGGCTTGAGCACCCACATTATATGAACCGACCAGAATACTTGGCACCAGGGCAAAGATAACGATGCCCATGAAACGCTTCATATCAATAGAGTCTCTAATATGAGGTCCAGTTGTGGTTCCGTGACCTGGCGTGAATAGCATAGAATTAATAGCGCCAAACATGGGATGGACGATCTTGAAAGGACCTTCCTTGATCTTTACATCCAGATTGGCTAAGAACAGTAGGAGAGATTTCATTCGATCAACCCTCCTTTTCCATGGTTTCAATACCCTTTTGGATGATATCCCCAAACTCAATCTTCGAGGGACAGATATAACTACACAAAGCGAGATCCTCCGCGGCAACTTCATAGATGCCTAATTGTTCCATGAGTTCAATGTCTTCAACCAGAATGGCTTTACATAAGTGAACCGGTAAAACATCCATGGGGACGACTTTCTCGTATTCACCTGTCGAAACGAAGGCTCGTTCTTCGCCGTTCATATCAGTAGTTGGAGCAAGTTTTTTCTTGGGAGTAAATTTAGAGAGGAACATGGGCCAGAAACTGTTTGCGTTAAGTCCCAATCGTAACCACCCAAAAAATCGTCGACCCTCAAGTTCAGGAACAACAGTTATCATATCATCATAAAAACCGACAAAGCCCTGGGCTGCACTTTTAACACCGGTGAGTACATTCCCGGAAATAACACGCTGGGTGGTATTGTTAAAAGCCATATTGGCAAGATCACTTACCAAAGCGCCTTCCCTTCCCTTTACATAGTACCCTTTTTCCAGCTCTGAACCGGTCAAGGCATAAGTTTTTGATGAGGGATATTCGCCTCCCGTTAAAAAGCTGCCAATTTGTGAAACATGTCTGGGAGAAACGTACCAGACCTTCTCGCCAGCTTGAATGCGATCAATGTGGTGTATTTGTACCCCAACATTTCCTGCTGGATGAGGACCTGAGAATTCATGCAGTTCGACACCCTTGATATTGGCGAAAAATGCTTTGGTCTTGGTTGAAACCGACAGATGGATTTTGCCTTCAGTCAATTTCGAAAGCAATTGAATGCCCAACTGAAATTGTTTGTCCTGACCATCCAGGAGCATATCAGATTCTGCCTGAAGGGGAGCCGAGTCTACAGCTGATATGAAAATAGCTTTGGGTAAGGCATCAAAATCAGCAATCTTGCTAAATGGACGCTGTCGGATAGTTGGCCAGAGTCCGCTGTTAAGCAATATTTCTTTGGCCTGACTGGCGGAGAAGTTGTTGACCTGGTCTGCAGTGTAACTCTCAAATTTTTCAGCAGAATCTCCTACCACATCAATAATGATACGTTGAATGACACGTCGCTCTCCACGAACCACTTCGCGAACAGTTCCAGCAGCCGGTGATCTAAAAAGAATCTCGGGTTTTTGCTTATCTACAAAAAGAATTGAGCCTCTGCTGACAGTATCTCCTGCCTCGATTTTCATTCCAGGGCGTAAGCTGCGAAAATCGATGGGCTGGACAGCAACGGCCGTGGTTTTCGGGGCTTTTTCCAGACGTCGTTCAGCACTGCCCTGCAGAGGTATGTCATAGCCCTTTTTAAGTTTAAACACTCCCATTAGAATGTGTCTCCGTATTGGTTTTATTCACCTTATTAGCCGCCAGTAATCTGAATCCAGGCCCTCTGAAGTGAACCCATTTTCGAACGGTTTTATGTACATCTTCATAGAGCACTTGTCAAGCTGTTCATTTAAGCTAATACACAATTACAAAATATATGCCACAAGAATTCAATCTCTATCAGAAAGGGTGCTAAAAAGCAGGTATTTAAACCATCCAATTGTGCTTTACCATATGCAGTTCTACAAGATTCAGACAGAAGTCGAAAGTTAAGGTCGTCCTTGTCCAACTGTCCTACCAAGACATAGGTAACACCTTCTAGTTTCTAGTTTCTCCCTAACTATATTGATGAATGGCGCTGACGCATCTCAAACCAGAATCATACCCGAGCTGGAAAGAATTTTACTGGACCTATCAGAGCAAATTAGCTGAGCTCCATTACATTCCGCTGTTTGCCAGCTGGGGCATCTCCCTGGAGGGAAAAAAGGTTCTGGATGTAGGCTGTGGTGATGGTGGTTTTACGGCTGCTTTAGCTGATGCAGGTGCTATCTGCACTGGTGTTGAAGTGCGGGATTTTGGATGGGAACATACGCATGCCAATTTGCGATTCCTCCAACAGGATATCCTGGCTGATGAGGCTCAGTTAGTTCTAGGCGATGATTATGATATTATCATTCTCAGGGATGTCATCGAACATATATCACTTAGGAGCAAACACCAATTTATGGCAGCTCTGAGGAAGTTTACATCGTCTCAGGGGATCATCTTAATGACCTTCCCGCCCTTTTATTCTCCCTTTGGTCTCCATCAGCAAACTTTTCTCAAATCTTTCTTAAAAAAGTTACCCTACTTGGGTTGGATACCAGGACCAATTCTGGATGTTCTTCTCAAAATAGTAGGTGAATCTGATAAGGCTCGGGCCGATGTTAAAGAGATCAGAGAATGTCGGATGACATTGAGACGATTCAGGAAAATGACAAAAAAACTTAATTACCCGATTGAGAACGAGAAATATTACCTGATTAGACCTTCACATGAGCTTCGTTACGGATGGAAACTGAGAGAATCCCGGCTCGCCACAGTACCTATCTTGAGAGAGATTTTTATTTTAGGCTCGGTTTTTAAATTGTCCATGCCTCAAGATTAGACCCCAAACATTACCAGTTTACTAGTGCTTCCATCCAGGATTAAATCCACCTGAAATCCCCAACAGATTCAATCTCTGTTTTCATCATTTGCTATAAAATTCAAGACCCTTGAGAAATCAACGAAACTCATTGACCACCCCTGGTCGGTCGTCTATCTTCGGCGGCTTTATGTCAATCCCATTTATTGTATATATAATGTATTATATATATAGAGGGATTTCACAAAGCGTGTAGTCGGCAATGTAGGAAAAGGGAATCATGCTAGAACAACTGTCACAAAATCTGGAAGGCGTTTTTAAGAAACTTCGCGGTCAAGGGAAGTTATCGGAAGCCAATATTTCAGATGCTATGCGTGAAGTTCGGCGTGCTTTACTTGAAGCAGATGTCAACTACAAAGTCGTGCGAACTTTCGTCAACTCCGTCAAGGAAAAAGCTCTCGGTTCTGAAGTCCTGCGTTCTATCACGCCAGGGCAACAAATCGTGAAGATCATCCATGAAGAATTGATCATCCTTCTCGGAGAAAAATCAGTAGATCTTGAACTTTCAGGAAATCCAGCAATCATCCTCTTGGTGGGTCTTCAAGGTTCAGGAAAAACAACCACATCAGCAAAACTGGCAATGAACTTACGGAAAAGCGGTCGTCAACCACTCCTGGTGGCTTGCGATGTTTACCGTCCTGCAGCTATAACGCAGCTCCAGGTGCTTGGAAAACAGTTAGATATCCCTGTCTTTGCAGACGAAGCTAATCAGGACGTAGTTCAGATTGCCCAGGCTGCTATCAGAGAATCTGTACGTTATCCTGCCAATGTGGTCATTGTTGATACTGCTGGTCGATTACATGTTGATGCTGACATGATGGATGAAGTCAAGCGACTACAACAAGCACTGAAACCTGCCGAGACCCTGTTTGTGGCTGATGCCATGACAGGACAGGATGCTGTGAATGCAGCTGGTACCTTTGCAGAAACAGTGGATCTTACAGGTGTGATCCTCACCAAACTTGATGGAGATGCCCGTGGTGGAGCAGCCCTATCAGTACGTGAAGTCACAGGAAAACCCATCAAATATATTGGTGTCGGTGAACATCTGGATAAGCTGGAAACTTTCCACCCTGACCGTATGGCTGGTCGCATTTTAGGAATGGGAGATATCGTCTCCCTCGTGGAAAAAGCACAGCAGGATATTGATGTCGATGAAGCTGCAAAACTTGAAGATAAAATGCTCAAAAATACCTTCGATCTGGAGGATTTTAAGCAACAGTTAAAACAGCTGAAATCCATGGGACCAATAGGCGATTTAATGTCTATGATACCCGGTGTAAAAGGAATAAAAGATGTTGATATTGATGAAAAAAGGTTGACTAGGATTGAAGCAATCATTAACTCTATGACCCTTGTGGAAAGGCATCGCCCTCAGATACTTGATGGAAGTCGCCGAAAAAGAATAGCAAGAGGGTCTGGAACAAAGGTTCAGGACGTGAACCAGTTGATCAAGCAGTTCCAGTCAATGCGGAAGATGATGAAGAAATTTGGAAAAATGAATAAAAGGCAGTTAATGAAAAATCTGCCTATGGGATTTTAAGGAGAACACTTTTGGCTGTTAAAATCAGACTGAAGCGGATGGGAAAAAAGAAACAACCCTTCTATCGAATAGTTGTTGCAGATTCACGAGCCCCTCGCGATGGAAGATCAATCGAAAAAATTGGACATTATAACCCGATTACAGATCCAGCAGAACTTGTGATCGATGAAGAACGTCTTTTTCATTGGATGGATCAGGGTGCAAAGCCCAGTGATACGGTATTTAGCTTATTACGTGGACGCGGACTTACACTCAAGTATGAGTTGGTAAGCCGTAATGCAGATGAAGCTACCATTAGCAAAGAAATGCATAAATGGGAACTTGCCAGAGATAATCGTGGCAAAAAAGTAGCCGCCGCAGAGTCAGCCAAGCTGGCCGCCGCAGAAGCTGCTAAGCAGGAAGAAGAAGACGCTGCTAAAAAAGCTGAAGAAGCCGAGGAGGCTACTAAAAAAGCCGCTGAAGCTCAAGAGGCCGCAGAACAGGTCGAAGAGACTGAAGAACCTGCTGAAATAGTAGAAGAAGCTGCTGAAGTAGAAGAAGTAGTAGAAGTAGTGGAAGAAGTAGCCGCAGAAGAAGAACCTGTCGAAGAACCTGCTGAAGGTACGGAGAAATAAGATTCTTAAAAAGCTGAAGAAACTCCTTACCGATGATCAGGTCGATTCGACAACCGACGGAGGTATGACCATGAAAGAGTTCGTAGAGTACGTAGCAAAATGTCTGGTTGATAATCCGGATGATGTTGAAGTCAATCAAGTTGATAGCGAACGGGTGACAATCTTCGAACTAAGGGTGGCTAAGGAAGATATTGGCAAAGTAATTGGTCGTCAAGGCCGCACTGCCAAAGCCTTCCGGACATTATTAGCTGCGATTTCAGCAAAGGCCGGTACCAACCGCGCCATGCTCGAGATCATCGAATAAGGTAATGCATTCTGCTGAGGTGAATAGAGCCGCCATTGGTGTGGTTCGCAAACCTCATGGTATAAAAGGGGGACTCAAGGTGACCCTGTACAGTATCGACCTTGACATGCTCCAAAATTTGGAGCAGCTTTTTGTAAATACGGGTAGTGAATGGAGACAACTCACACTGAGAAATTGCCAGGGTTATGATGACTTTGCCATTCTCAGCTTCAATGAGATTTCAGATCGCACAGAAGCCGACATGTATCGAGACAGAGAGTTATATACTGTACGCGAGGACTTGCCGACTTTGAACGATGATGAATATTACATTGATGATCTCATTGATTGTGAAGTGGTAGACGAGAACGATAAATGCCTGGGAAAAGTCGTTGAAATTATTAGTCCAGGTGCTCATGATGTTCTGTTAATACAGCAGGGCGAATCTGAAACTCTCGTTCCACTGGTTGATGAATGGGTTGTGAATATCGATATAGATGGTCGTAGAATTCAAGTCAATAGCGCGGAGGAAGTGGAATGATAATAGATGTTATCACCACCTTCCCTGAGACTCTAAAAGCGTTCCGGGAAATGGGAATTGTGGGCAGAGCCTTTGAGAGTGGCCTGGCAGAAATGAAATGCTGGGACATTCGTGATTTTGCTGACGATACTTATAAGCACATTGATGATGTGCCATATGGGGGAGGTGCCGGTATGATTATCAAACCGGATCCCCTGTTCAGAGCTTTTGAAGCGGTTGAAGCATATCGTAAGAATGTTGGCCATCGTATCTTTCTGACGCCACAGGGAAAACCCTTTCAGCAAGATGATGCGGAAAGATTGGTTGAGACTCCTCATGTGGTGTTACTCTGTGGTAGGTACAAAGGTATCGATCAAAGGGTGAGAGATGAACTCATCGATGAAGAGATCAGCCTGGGAGATTTTGTACTCTCCGGGGGTGAAATAGCAGCCTTCGCTGTCATCGATGCTATGGTCCGTTTGCTTCCAGGTGCAGTCAGTGATGATGAATCTACAAAATCGGACACTTTTCCTGTTGGATTATTGGACGCACCGTATTATACCCGCCCCGCTGAGTACCGGGGAATCAAAGTACCCGACGTGCTGCTCTCAGGGCACCACGCGCAGATTGAAAATTGGAGAGAACAGCAACGTCTTGAGCGAACAAAAGTTAAACGCCCAGACTTGTTCGATAGATATATGAGAGGACTGGAGGAAAGTAATGAATAAAGTAGATAACCTGGTTGCCGGGCAGCTGAAAACTAATTTGCCTGATTTTAAGCCAGGTGATACTGTGTCAGTAGATGTAAAAGTTATTGAAGGCCAGAAGGAAAGAATTCAGGTCTATGAGGGTAATGTTATTGCCCGTACTGGTAAAGGCATCACTGCTACGTTTACCGTAAGAAAAATTTCAAATGGTGTTGGTGTTGAGAGAATATTTCCTCTGCATGCTCCCACTGTTGCAGGTGTGAAAGTATTGCGTCGCGGAAAAGTACGTCGCGCTAAACTGTACTATCTTCGCAAGCTGCGCGGGAAAAAGGCTAGAATCAAAGAAGCACGCGATTTCTAAGCTTCGATTACACCAGAACATTCAAAAGGCTGTCCAGTGGGCAGCCTTTTTTTATGCCTATTAAATAATGAGTCTACCAGGCTCAGTTTCTAATGGCATTTGAACCAGCTATGAATTAAGGTGTTCCATGCTGGAAAATTTAACCCCTTTAAATCTTGTAGCCGTACTTCTTATAGGAACCAGTGCTGGCTTTATAAATGTTCTAGCTGGTGGGGGATCATTTTTAACACTGCCTCTGCTCATCTTTTTAGGATTGCCACCCAATTTAGCTAATGGGACCAATCGTCTAGCTATTCTCATGCAAAACGGCTTCGCTGTTGGTCGATTTATGAAGAAAAAAGTGCATCCAGGCAAATTTGCGCTCAAGGCGGCCCTGTTTGCAATTCCAGGTGGGATTATCGGTGCCTGGCTAGCCACTTTAGTCAGCAATGCTCAATTCAAAGTGAGTTTGGCTTTGGTGATGATCGTAATGTCTCTTTTTACTCTATTTTCATCCAGCAAACAGGCGGCAGATCCACTCAATCCGGAAGCCTATGTAAGTTCCTGGCTTGGACCCGGAATCGCCTACTTTTTTGTGGGTATTTATGGTGGATATATTCAGGCGGGAGTTGGTTTTCTGGTGTTGTCAGTACTGCTCTGGCAGAATATCAATCTGGTACACGGGAATGCAGTAAAACTGACTATCATCTTTTTCTTTACCGCAATCGCATTGGCCATTTTTGCCTGGAATGATCAGGTTAATTGGGCCATGGGAGCCATACTGGGCGTAGGAAATATGATTGGTGCCTGGCTGGGAACTCATGTAGCCATCAAAAAAGGTCATAATTTTATAAAGCAGGTGGTAACCGTTGCTGTCATCGGATTTGCAATTAAACTATTGATAGATATGTAAAGCGTCTTTACCGCAAAGTACACGGAGAGCGCAAAGAAAAAATTATTATTACTTATGTTAGCTTTGATCGTCATCCCGAGCGGAGTCGAGGGATATATAATTGACCTGAGATCGGAGCTTTATCATTCAATACACCTCGACTCCGCTCGGTGTGACAGAACCGATTGGCTGATGAAATCCAATTCAGTAAATATGCTCAAAAATATTTCCAGGGAAATTGAATGAATAAAACCTCAACAAAACCAATTAATCTCTCAAATTTACCCAGCGTGGATGCGCTTCTCCAGACGGTAGCAGATATAGCGTTACCCCACAATCTTAAGAAAAATGAAGCACGGACCCTCCTGGATGAAATTCGAGTGATTGCTGTAAAAGGGAAGAGCGCTCCTAAGGGGAATCTGGAAATAAATTATAGAAAGAGACTGCTCAAAATAACCCACTCGTTACGCAAAGTTATTAATGGTACGGGTGTGATCATTCATACCAATCTTGGACGTTCTCCCCTTAGCGCTCAAATGCTCAACGCCATGGCTGAGCTTAAAGATGGCTATGTCAATCTTGAGTTAGATCTAGAGGATGGTCGACGAGGGAATCGACATGATCATCTAAGACCCTGGATCCAGGCCATCAGCGCTGCTGAAGACGGTATTCTGGTCAATAATAATGCCGCAGCTGTGCTACTGGCTTTGAATACGCTGGCAGATCGGAAGGAAGTCGTCATCAGTCGAGGTCAACTGGTGGAAATCGGTGGATCCTTTAGAATTCCAGAGATTCTTCGTAAGGCTGGTTCCAAACTGGTGGAGGTGGGTACCACCAACCGGACACACCCCAAGGATTATGAGGATGCCATCACACCCAGAACCAAACTATTGCTCTGGGTACACACATCGAACTACAAGATTTCAGGCTTTACCAAGGAAGTCTCATTACAGGATATGGTTTTGCTAGGCCAGAAATATGGCATCCCCGTTATGGCTGATCTGGGTAGCGGGGCTCTCGTACCTATTGATGAGTTTGGACTTCAGAGAGAACCCCTGGTCTCAGAGGTGATAGGTGCTGGAGTTGATATCGTGACCTTCTCAGTTGATAAGCTGCTAGGAGGACCTCAGGGCGGTGTTATAGCCGGTAGTCAGGTTCTCATGCGGAAGATTGAAAAGAACAACCTCTTGCGGGCATTACGGCCGGATAAGACGCAGATTCTACTCACCTTACAGGCTTTGAAGGCTTTTTCAGAAGGACAGGATAATCTCAACGATATTCCAATCTATCGAGACTTGCTTACATCAGTTGAAACACTTAGGGAAAGAGCGGAAAAACTGGTCCAAAAGATTAAGAATACGAATTTAAATTTAACAGTATTGAATACCGAAGCTCAGGTTGGCTCAGGTGCTTCACCATCTGAAAAAATGGCATCAGTAGGGATTGGATTCAGGCATGCAAAAATGAAGGCTGCTAGAATTTCGAGTTGTTTACGTGCCAATGATCCAGCTATTATGGGTCGGATTACCGAAGCAGTGTTTTACATCGATTTGAAAGCAGTCCGTGAAGTCGAAGATGATTTTATTATCCAAGCCCTGAATAAACTTTAATAATCGATCTGATCTCTGGTTTATCGATTTATTGATTTACTCAAAATCTAGGAGTTATTGAACATGAGCACATCCTCTGTATGGCAATCCCGTATGAAAGCGCTGGGACCTGGTCTATTATGGGCCGGTGCTGCAGTCGGTGTTTCCCACCTGGTTCAAAGCACCCGGGCTGGGGCGAATTATGGTTTCGCTATGCTATGGGTTGTGGTTGTGGCCAATTTATTCAAGTATACTGCGTTTGAGTTTGGACCCCGCTATGCAGCTGTTATGGGTGAAAGTCTATTAGATGGATATCAGAGGGTTGGCAAATGGGCTCTGGTAGCCTTTCTGATTCCAACTTTTGGAACCATGTTTGTCCTACAGGCAGCGGTAACGATTGTAACTGCCGGGCTGGCATCCAAAATCTTTGGTACCAGCATGAGCCCTCTGACCTGGAGTGCGGTGATCCTGGCTGTTTGTGCAGGAGTGCTCACAATAGGGAAATATCCGCTCCTGGATAAATTGATTAAGATCATCATAATCGTATTGAGCCTGTCAACCATTGTTGCTGTTGTGACGGCCTTTGGGCATGGTTCCTCTGCATCAGTTGATTTCATACCACCACACGTTTGGAATGTGGCTGGTGTATCCTTTATGGTAGCCCTCATCGGCTGGATGCCCTCTGCGATTGATATCTCAGTTTGGCATTCACTTTGGACTATTGAAAGGCGTAAGGAGACCGGTTCAGCACCCAGTCTGGCTGATTCCTTATTTGATTTCAGGTTAGGCTATTTCGGAACAGGGATTCTGGCACTGGGATTTTTAAGCCTGGGTAGTCTCATCATGTATGGAAGCGGTACTTCATTCTCGCCCTCTGGGGGCAAGTTTGCCGGCCAGTTTATCAGCCTTTACACCTCAACCTTGGGTAGTTGGAGTTATCCTGTTGTGGCGATTGCCGCTCTCACAACCATGTTCAGCACGACACTGACGGTGACAGATGCTTTCCCCAGAGTATTGAAGCGCTCTACAGAATTGGTTTTTCCGGGCAGATATGATGGGAAGGGTGAAAGATCTCTATATTGGATCTGGATGGTGATCGTATTGGGAGGTAGCTTGGTTATAATTGGTCTTTTTATGAGCGGGATGACAATCCTGGTTGATCTGGCAACAACTCTGGCATTTTTAACCGCTCCCATCCTGGCTTATATTAATTACCGGGCTGTGACGGGTCCCTGGATGCCAGAAGCGGGTCGACCTGGTCCTAAATTATTATTACTCAACTGGGTCAGTATGGTTTTTCTGGCAGGTTTTGCTCTCTTCTTCCTGATTTGGCGATTCATCTTGAATTGAAAATTGAAGAAAGATCAAATGCAGCAAATTCATAAAAACAACTTTGTGTCCTCTGCGTTCTTTGCGGTTAATTAAAAAGGCAATATGCAAAAAGTAATCGGATTAGCCGGTCATATAGACCACGGCAAAACAGCTCTGGTAAAAGCCCTCACCGGTGTGGATACGGATCGCCTCGAAGAGGAAAAAAGACGTGGGGTCACCATCGATATAGGTATCGCTTTCTATAGCGATGATGTGACATTTATTGATGTTCCCGGTCATGAAAAATTCATAAAAAATATGGTTACAGGTGTCAGTACTGTAGATGCTGCCATGCTGGTGATTGCCGCTGACGATGGCATCATGCCACAGACCCGCGAACACCTCGACATTTTACATATTCTGGGGATCAGAAAAATCCTGGTTGCACTAAATAAATCAGATTTGGTGGAAGCTGATTGGTTAGATCTGGTATCCGAAGAAATTGACAGCTATCTCACAGATAGAGGATATCCTAATACAAAAATTATCCCAGTATCTGCAGTGACCGGACAGGGGGTCGAGAATCTTCGAACTGCACTGGATGAGACCATTGCTGGCATAAAAAATCAGGATCGTCAGGGCGTCTTTCGACTCCCCATTGATCGGGTTTTTTCAGTCAAGGGTTTTGGAACCGTTGTTACTGGAACCGTTTTATCACACGAGTTGAGAAAAGGTCAGAGTGTTGAGCTCTTTCCCCAGGAAAGCACCTTTCCGGTGCGTGGGCTCCAATCTCACCATCAGGATGTTGACAAGGTCAAATTTGGAGATCGTGGAGCCATCAATCTCGGTGGTGCCAGCGTTGAAGAGCTGGGAAGAGGTGCCTTTCTGGGCAGTCCAGGTATGTTTCAAACTGGACCCATCTGGGTAGCCCAAATGAGTGTTCTGCCACACTGGAAAAGGCCAGTCAAAGAGGCTGATCGTGTTCATGTTCATATTGGGACAGGAAAGCGTGAGGCTCGTGTGCATCTTCTGGAAGCCAATCAGTGCGATCCTGGACAAACCATGCTGGCTCAATTCTTTTTTGAAGAGCCCGTTTCGGCAGGTTTCAAAGAAAAGATGGTGATCCGGTTTTTATCTCCTGAAGAAACCCTGGGTGGAGCTGAATTACTCTGGGCTGTGGACCATAGATTAAAGAAACAGGATAAACACCTGCTTATTTTAAAGACTCTCGAGACAGACCATCTCCCTGATTTGGTTAATGCAGCAATGGCGTTTTTTGAGCGTCCTTTAAATCGCCGGGAAATTGCCCGATATCTCAGCGTTGCTGAGTCCAAGATCCACGCTTTACTCCAGAAACCTGAAGATTACAAAAGTCACCAGGATCGCTACATCAGACAATCATTATTTGCTTCAAGTTTAGACCAGTTTCAACAAGTCCTGGAGAAATATCATCAGCAGGAGCCGTTAGGGAAAGGACTACCCCGGGAACAAATCACAGATTTGGGGCAAGCCAATCGTGAATTTATCATGGCCTCAGCACTCAGCGCTGGAATACTCAAAAATCAGGGTGACCTCTGGCAATTATCAGGGCATCAGGGAACTCTGGATCAAGGCGACGAGGAAGCAAAACGGAGAATAGTAAGAATCTTTAACGAATCCAATTTCTCCTCACCTGGATTGGATGAATTAAAGGAGTCTCTGGATACTCAGGAATACACTGTGCTCCAGTGGATGATCCAGCATAAGGATCTGGTCCGAATTGATAAAGATTTTTACTTGCTCAACAGTCAAGTCGAATTTTTCATTGGTGCTGTACAGGATTGGTTCAGAGCGAATCCTGAGCTGACCGTGGCTCAAGTACGGGAGATCATTCCCTCTACTCGAAAATATATCCTCCCCATGCTGAACTATGCCGAGCGCAAGGGCTTGCTCCTACGCGATGGAGATGTGAGACGTTGGGTCGGTGAGGAATTGTGATTCCAGAAGACAGTAGACAGAAGGTGTGCTAGAATTCTGCGAGCTGTCCAGTTAGGTTCGCCTCTCTTCGGAAAAAGACTTTACCAACTCATAATTTACAATTCATAATTCGTAATTTCTGTTTATGGGCTATATTGATTGAATGTCAGCAAAATCCACACAAAAGGGCGACAGTAGCACACCCCTCATGCGGCAGTACATGGAGATAAAATCCAAGTACCCCGACATGGTTTTACTTTATCGTATGGGTGACTTTTATGAGACCTTCGGTGATGATGCCAAGGTTACCTCCAAAGTTCTAGGTATCACCCTCACCAGTCGCTCCAACGGGAAGGCCGCAAAAGTACCGTTGGCAGGATTCCCTTATCATGCCTTGGATGCCTACCTTTACAAATATATGCAAGCAGGATTACGAGTTGCTATTTGTGAACAGGTCGAGGATCCCAAGCAAGCCAAAGGGATTGTAAAAAGAAAAGTCGTCGAAGTAGCCACACCCGGCTCAGCCATGAGTGAACAATTTCTGACCGCCAAAGAATCCAATTATCTGGTTTGTGTCTATGCTGGGGATAAGCAAATCGGTCTCTCTTTCCTCGATGTTTCCACTGGAAAATTCAACGTTCTGGAGCTACAGGTCAATCAGCTGAGGGCATTCCTGGCTGGACTGGCTCCCCGAGAAATATTGTTATCTGAGGATGATTCTGAATCTGAATCATATCTCGGTCGAGGGAAATGGTTGCTAACTCGTGTGGAAAGTTGGGTTTTTAATCCTGATTTCGCCTTGAATGAGCTCACCAAACAATTTAAAACTCAGGGACTCAAGGGTTTTGGGATGAGCGGCATGAAAGCAGGGACATCTGCTGCTGGCGCCATTTTGTACTATTTACAGAGTTACCAGGGCAGAGATTTAAAGCATGTAACAGGCATTCAGAGTCTCAGCGCTGATGATTGGATGACCATTGATGATGATTCATTAAGGAATCTTGAATTATTCCGTTCGCTTCGAGGAGGTGATGAGGGAACTCTTATTTCAGCTTTGGATGAATCGGTGACATCAGGTGGTGGTCGTCTTTTACGTGATTGGCTCCATAAGCCCCTGTTGGATAAGGAACGCATAGAGAATCGCCTTGATCAAGTGCAGGTATTTTTCGATCATTCAGAATTACGCCAAAACTTACGTGAAATACTCAAGCAAATCGCTGATCTCGAGCGCCTGCTTTCAAAATTGAGTTCAACCCGGGGTTCAGCCCGAGATTTGAGTGGATTAAGAAGCTCCATCCAACTGTTGCCTGAACTGGCAAAATTACTCGATGACAAGCATATTCATAAAATTGGTTTGCATGTGGAAGCGTTGCCAGATATCAGCCCGCTCCTGGCTGAGCTTGAACGTCTCATTGTGGATGAACCACCTGTCTCAGTGAAAAATGGGGGTTTAATCCGTGATGGTATTGACCCCGAACTGGATGAGATTCGTGGTATTGCGCGCAACGCCAAGGCCTGGCTGGTTGATTTTCAGGCTTCAGAACGACAGCGCCTCGGTATCTCGTCATTAAAAATTGGTTACAACCGTGTATTCGGTTATTACATAGATATTACCAATACCCACAAGGATCTGGTCCCTGAAGACTATATACGTAAGCAGACACTGGTCAATTCAGAACGCTTTATAACTGAAGAACTCAAAGAGTACGAAGAGAAAGTGCTTCACGCTGAGGAACGTTATACAGCCAGGGAATTTGAAATTTTCGATGAGCTAAGAACTCAGGTGCTCGCAGAAGCCATCAATATTCAATTGATCGCAGACTTTATCGCTCGACTGGATGTCGTAAGTAGCTTTGCTAAAATTTCATATGACAGAAACTATTGCCGCCCAGAATTGAACCAAAGCCTTGAGATTGAGATCAGTAATGGTCGTCATCCTGTCATTGAGCAGCTACTTCCAGTAGATGAAGCTTTTATTCCCAATGATTTGCTTATTAATGCCTCTGTGGATCAAATTCTCCTGATTACTGGTCCAAATATGGCTGGGAAATCTACTTACCTGAGACAGATCGGTTTGTTGGTGCTTCTGGCTCAGATTGGCTGCTATATACCAGCTGATAAGGCCAGTATTGGAATGGTGGATAGAATCTTCACCCGCGTCGGAGCTTCAGATAATCTTGCTGGTGGGGAATCAACCTTTTTGGTTGAAATGAATGAAACAGCCAACATTTTGAACAATGCTACTCAACGCAGCTTAATCCTTCTGGATGAGATCGGCCGGGGAACTTCCACCTATGATGGTCTGGCCATTGCCTGGGCTCTGATTGAATATCTACATGGGAAAACCGAACAGGCTGCCCGTACTCTTTTTGCTACGCATTATCATGAATTAACCAAGCTGGAAGGCATTTTACCCCGTGTAAAAAATTATAATGTGGCTGTCCGTGAATACGATGAGAAAGTGATTTTCCTCAGAAAGATTGTTCCAGGTGGAGCCAGTCGTTCATATGGAATTCACGTTGCTCAGATGGCCGGTGTACCCCTCCCGGTGATCCAGCGGGCCAATGAGATTCTCTCTGATCTGGATTCAGGTGAGATCAGCGTGAGGTCTGATGAAATTAAGGAACCAATGCCCACCTTCGATACCCACCAGATGTCTCTTTTTGATAAGCAGGAGCGCATACTGCGTAACAAACTCAAAGGTCTGAAACTGGATCAGATGACACCCCTGGAAGCCATGATGCTGTTAGATGAAATGGCTCGGAGTATTGGTGACGATAACTAGATCGGAACCATGGACCCTTATGGCGCGTAAGCTTTCTATGAAATATTTGTCACTACTTATCCTTCTGCCAGGCCTGCTAATGGCCGAATCCGTTTCCTATGGTGAAGATCCTTTTGTAATGGGCATGTCAATTGATGCCTACGCACTTGGAAATATCAAGGCACTTCCCATGGCTAATCCCAGTCCTGGAGCTAATGTAGCCTCTCTTACTGGACGCGCCGAAAAACTAAGTTTTCAACACACTGAAGGGTTTGGAGGCGTTTATCAAACGGATGTTCTCAGCGGTAATAAAGATAATTGGTCTTTTGTTCTGTTTCGTGGTGGTGTGAGTGGTATCCCCGATACTCGCAAGGCATTGCTTGATTACGGGACTGATGGCGTCGCAGACACAGATGATTCAGATGGGACAGAGAATAACGGTGAGCTAGATCCAGGTGAAAGATTGAGTATCAACTCTATCAGTTATTTCAGTACGCAGCAGTTTTTAGCCGAGTTGGGCTATTCTCATCTGCTAAATCCAAAGCTGGCCTTGCATGGTACTGCACGGTTACTCTATCATGATCTCTATGCCGAAAGTGGTTTTGGGGTGGGATTTCATGGTGGGCTATTGTATGAACCTTTCGAGAAAATGCATCTCGGTTTAGAAGTAACCGATATACTCAGTACAACCCTGTTCTGGAGTTCCGGTCTTACAGAGGTTTATGCTCCTCAACTCTTTCTAGGCGCTGATTACTATCTAAGTTTTAAGAAAATTCCTTTTATCATTCACCCCATTGTCCAGGCTGAAGTTTCACTCACCGGTAAACAAGCAGAACTAAACGGGGAAGGCTGGGGATTTGCAACGGGTCTGGAAATTGGTTTTCAGAATCAGCTATTTATTCAATTAGGGCGTAATGCTTTAGATCAGTTTCAGGTTGGTGCTCGGATTCGAACAAAATACATAGATCTTCACTATGGTACTGGATTTTCAGAATTAACTACCATAGCCGGGCAAACTCACCGGGTAGGGGTTGGACTTAATATTGGTGAGTTTGATTTATTTTAGTTGATACTTAGATCCATCCAGCTATTACATACATTTGAATTAGTATACAATTAGGAGGAAGATTATGGTGCTCGATCGCCAATCAGCCTGGGATTTACTGTGTGAATACACATTAAGTAATTCTTTAAGAAAACATGCACTTGGAGTGGAGGCAGTCATGCGTGCCATGGCAGGCAAATATGGTGGTGATCCAGACATCTGGGGTATCACCGGTCTACTCCATGATTTTGATTATGAGAAATATCCGACCGCTGAGGAGCACCCTTTCAAGGGCGTTAAGATTCTCAAGGGATTGGGTTATCCTCAGGAGATTCTGGACGCCATCATGGGACATGCTGAATACACCGGTGTGGAGCGGAAAACACTTATGGCCAAAGCTCTCTTTGCCGTTGATGAATTGGTGGGATTTGTTTTTGCCGTTACCTATGTCCGTCCCAGTAAGGCGGTTCGAGACGTTGTTCCCAAATCAGTGCGAAAAAAATTGAAGCAAAAGTCCTTCGCTGCTAGTGTGAATCGAGAAGATATTGTTCAAGGAATTCAAGAACTGGAATTGGATGAGAATGAACACTATCAGTTTGTGATTGATGCATTGGCAAGTGTTGCCGAGGATGTGGGTCTGGCAGGGGTAGCGCCTGAGTAATTAGGTCAGTTTAGCTGTGTGACTATGGTTCTGAATTCGCTCAATATCATAGCCGTTGCACCCCAGACTTTGTAACCATCGATTGCAAAGAATGGGATTTCCCAGTCCCTGTTTTTATATCTGCGTTGTTCATACTGAATTTCCTGTTCGCACAGCATTTTTATTGAAATACTGAAAATATCAGCTACCTCTTTTGCCTCTGGAATAAAGTCTGGTACAGTTCTAGTGAATCCTACCACAGGTTGAACGAGATGGTTGCTAACGGGGATGGGTAACACGCTGGTCAGGCCGATAATTTCTACCTGGTCTGGCAGGATATTCACCTCCTCATGGGCTTCTCTCAAGGCAGTCTCAATGTCGCTCTCAGTACCGTCCCTGCGTCCCCCGGGGAGTGCAATTTGTCCACTATGCGCAAATCCATCAACGGTTCTACGGATCAGCGGGAAAACCCATTCATCACCTTGATTATAGAGGGATATTAGCACTGCGGCAGGATGCAATTTATCACCCATTGCTTCAAGTTCTCGTCCTTCAGGCATGAGATGTCTTTGGGCATCCCAACCCGGTAATGGCTGTTTAAGTAGCTCAGTCAACTTATGAATAAATTGATCCATTAGTCCGCGTTCCGGATGGTTTTCATCGACAATCCCATCAAGCCGCTCAATGCAGCTCCTACGCCGATAATGAGAAAAATAGTACGTGGTGATATCCACTCAGCCAGAACGCCGGTCAGGGCTACTGAAATCGACATAACTCCAATCACGGCCAGGTTAATCATCGAAAAGACGCGTCCCTGCATATGTCCTGGGACCATTGAGTGCACCAGGGTTGTCCGTGTTACCTGAATGAAGGGGATACCCAGTGAATGAATTAAAATGATGGATAAAGTCAACCAGAAGGGATCAATCCCAAGACGTCCTACCCAGAAAAGCGGAATGAATGTGAGTCCATCATAGATTATTCCCAGCATGAGCCAGGTGCCTTTTTTATATTTGCTGGCAAAACGATACACAAAGATCGTAGCGATGACCATACCCACACCATAGCTGGATTCGATGAAGGCAAAATCCCGACCACTTCCATCCCAGACTTCTTTGATAAGCAGGGGTGTACCCACCACTGCAGGACCCATGATAAATAGATTATTTAAAGCTGTAATTAGAATGATCCAGAAAAGTCGTCGGTCCTCGTAAATCACATACTTCAGACCTTTTTTGAGTTCGGTAAGATGTCGACTTTCGTATGTACTTACTCTTTTCTCGCCACGTTGATAGGAAATCAACATGATCAGAAAGAAAGAGATTAAAAAGGTGCCAGCATCCAGAAAAAAGAGGTTGACCAGTCCCATGGCTGAAAGAAGCATCCCAGCACCAAACAAACCGACAAAATAAGCGAGATAGCCGGTTGACTGAATCAGGGCATTGATCTTGAGCAGTTTAGATTCATGTACCAGCTCGGGGATTATGGCGTCCCGTGCTGGATTAAAAAGTGTCCCAAAGGAAGCCGCAGAAAAGACCACGATCGCCAGAAGCATGGGGGTCAGCATATCCATTGTATAAAACAGTGGGATAAGCAGGATGAGAAAAAATCGAGCGAGGTCACTAATGAGCATCAGTGTTCGACGCCGATAATGATCCGCTAGAACACCAGAGAACAGTCCAAAAATTAGAGCAGGAGCTGTGGCAGCAAATGCAATAAAACCTGTGAGAGAGGGGGAGCCAGTCAAATCCAGCATGAGCCATATTACTGCCATATGTGTTATGCTATCGCCAGCCTGGGAGACAAGTTGCCCCAACCACAAAAACGAGATGTTGCGATTAACAAAAGGTGGGATTTTGCTAACTAGGTATGCAGCCAAAGGAGTATCAGACCTTTAAAATCTTAGAATGATTTGTAGAAACAGTAGACCTAGTGTGTCTCTATTATCCGGAAATTCAGGAATTATTTGAGCGATCGAATAAATTCTTTGGGAATTTTTTCGAGATCTTTTCGCTTAATGCCATTATTGTAGATATCCACAATCTGTGGGGTAATCATGACCAATAATTCTGTTTTTTTCTTTGATTTGAGGGTTGACTTAAATAGCTCGCCAATGATGGGAATGGAACCCAAAATTGGTACCCTTGATTCAGTAACCACAGCGGATTCCTGCATCAATCCTCCCAGTATGACAGTTTGGCCATTTTTAACAATGACCTCCGTTACCGCCCTTCTGGTAGAAATAATGGGGACTCCATCCGGGGTCAAACCCTGTTGGAAGTTTGCCTGGGGGGAGAGTCGGATGGTAACCGTGGAATCATTATTTACATGAACGAAAATAGTAAGTTTAACTGTTGCATTTTTAAATTCGTAAGAGGTCATCCCAAATTCATTCAATTTTGGGTATGGGATCTGATCTCCAACTTCTATCTCAGCTTGTTTATTATCCAAAACCATGAGATGGGGGGTAGAAAGTAGATTCAGATCATTTGTTTGTGAGAGCGCGCCAAGAATAACATCAATATCAGCAGCAATTATTCCCATGGAAAATCCAGCGGTGATATTAGCTGGCCAGGGCTCTGTAAGTGGCTCTACAAAAAGACTACGTAGGCCATAATCAGTCTGAAGCACACCAGTGACATCCCCTCCATCGGCATCTTGGCGGGTGAACCACTGTACTCCTCTTTCGTGATCCTGGGTGACTGAAACCTCTACGATAGCACTTTTGATGTGAACTTGAGCTGTATGGGTATCAAGAGTCTCCATGAGCTTCAGGAGCTCGGTTATCTGGCCTGGAGTGTCCTGGATAATAAGAGTATTCGTCCTGACATCACCAAACACCCGTCCGATATCTGGTGTTACAAAGGATGTAATGGCCAGGGCAAGGTCTTTTGCTTCGGAGAACTGACATGAATATGAGACGGTACGGGTTGGGATCGCAATATCACCTTTGTTGGTTACCAGGTACTTCCCAGAGGTGCCGAGTTGTTGGAATCCCAGATCATATAACTCTGTCATGATAGACAATGCTTCCAGAGGGGCGATTTCCTTTAAATCCAGGGTGATCTTTTTAGTGCGAATCTCTGGATCAGAGATAAAAATCATGCCACTCTTCTCGCTAAGAATTCTAAGAACGTTTTCTAATTTAACTTCCTTTACAGAGATAGAAATTTTCTCGCCACTGGTCTGAGCCAGCGCAAATAAGGGAGTCAGTACAAGCAGAAGAATTAAAACTGATCTAAATATCTGATGGTAGGTTTGTCTCGTTCTCATTTTACTCTCTCTAGATAACAATGGAAAATATATCATCGCTATTACCTAAAACGATCATTGTGTCCTGTATTGTCTGAACCGTGTAACCTTGAATTTGGTCACCCTCACCATAAATATCGTTGTTCAAGATAGCGTATGGAGCTGATCTATCCCAGATAATACCATTGATGGTAATCTTCGGGCGTACGATACGTTTTTTTCGTTTGACAGGTCTTTTCGTGGTCTTCTTTTTTGAGGATTTTTTGGATTCACCTTTGGGTTTCGGCGGTGGTGCAACATAGACTTTCACAAAGGGATTACGTAATTTCTTTAAATCTGCTTTTGCACTCAGCGTGTCAATGGCTTCAACAAAAGCTAGATTCTCTATGGATTTGGAGGAAACAGTTCTGATTGTATGTTGAAGCGTTTCCAGATCGAGAGCAAGTGTATTTCCAACTGTTTTAGTAACTTCTGCTGAGAAGATCTTCTCAAATCCTCCGGTAAACCACATTCCACCTGCCCCTAGGATGATGAAAACCAAAATCGAAATTAAAATGACAGTATTTTTATTTTTCATTTTTTTTAGTACCCTCCTTTGCGACGAGCACTGATAAAATTAAATCATATCTTGCGTAATCATTTCGCGCCAGAGGTTTGATGACCAAATTATCTATAAGAATCCACTCATCATGTCTTTCTATCATCTCTAGAAACTTTAAGAAGTCTGGGTAGCGACCAATCATACTTAACCTGATTAAGTGGGCTTGATACTTTTTACCAATGTCGTTGAATTTATTCATTGGTTCAAGTGTCACAACTTTCAGTAATGCGGTTGAGCAAAATTTATCAAGTACTGGAAAGATGGAATTGATTCGAGTACTTCCTAAAAGTCTGGAGGAGAAAACTGCTTCGAGGGAGTCAAGTTTGCTTAACTGTGTGTTCAAGTTTTCAATAGCCATTTCAATGTCAAGGCTCACCAGGTCAATATAGGTTTCAGCGAGTTGATTCTGTCGGAGTACAGCCTCATCGTAGCGTTGACTTTCAGGTAAAATAAGAACCTGTAAAGATGAGCCTGTGATAGCAAAATAGATTACAATGGCAGTTACCAGCCATTTCATTTGAATCGCTTCTATCCAGAATTGGAATTGCTTTTTCATTTGTACAATCCCAGGGAGAAAACCAGTTTCAAACGGTCTTCCTCTTTATAAATTCGATTATTCTCCACCTTAATATCAGAATATAGAGTTGAAAGGGGCAGACTGAATAGAAGGTTGCCTCGGAAATTATCAACGGATAGAATATCACGATTTCCGCCCTCAATATAGGTATAGCCCTCAATGGTCAAATCTGGACCACCTTGTTGCTTCTTCTTCCCTTTGGGCGCAGCTTTGGAGTAAAGTTTTGTGATGACCAGATCTGGTGGTAAAGCGTTGGTAATATCAACGAGCATTTTGCGCCAAACTGCTGGGCGGTTTCTGTGTTGGAGGAAGATATCAGATTCTTTACGAAGCCGATTGCGAACCCCGATTTTACGCTCAAGGAATAACATTCGTGGTTCAACACTTGATATTTTTCCTTCAATATCAGCGTTTAAGCCCTCGAAGACATGGGCCATATAGGTCTGGCTCTCATGGGTTCTAACTAAAATAAATATGGTGGCACCAAATATGATCAGGTATAGTAGGAAACTGAAGCGCTTCAAGTGACGCTTGACGCGCTCATCGGCAGTTGAACTGAGAAAGTTTAGTTGATATTCCATGTTTATCTCAACGCAAGACCGATGGCTGTCGAAAATTGATATTGATTGCCAGAGCTTAGTTCAATGTCTGGATAGTAGTCCAGGATGGGATCCCATATCTCCGCCGGGACCTCCATGATCTCTTCTGATAGGGTGAAAAAGGATTTGATGAATGAATCATTCAGCAAACCGCCTGTCACATAAAGCTTCTCAACCTTTTGCCCAGTATTATAAAAATGTCTGAAGTTTAACTTGCGAATCGTCATCGACAATTCTTTGAGCTTTTGTCCTACTCGTTTGTTTTCCATGTAAAGTGCAGTTATGGGCTGGTCATTCGAACTAACCTCCAGCACGCCACGACGTAAATACTCAACCTCGATAAATGGGATATCAGCAGATTTGGCAATAATAGTATTCAGGTAATTGCCGCCGAAGGGCAGATAAAGAAACTCAGGGTGTTGGGCTGAATCAATAATAGTGTAATGCGAATTACTGCCACCCAATTGCAAAATTCCCACAGCATCCGTATTTTTTGGATTCATGCGGTGAAATAATTGGACAGTGGGCAAGGTGCTCGTTTCCAACACTTTTATATTGGTGGAGAGTGACTTGAAAACCTTCGTGAGCCACTCGATACGATTTGTTTTAATGACAGCAAGTAGGATATTTAATTTTTTCTTTTGGGACTGAGGGAGCAGGGTGAAATCATATTCATAGTTATCTGCAGGATCAGCCAGCAAGGGAGCCAGCTCCCAAAAGAGGGCTTGTTTTAATTCATGTGTGGCAATCTGGGGGAGCTGAAGAAAAAACAGGTTCTGATATTTTGCACTCAGACCAACGCTGATATCGGCTCGTTTATAGGGCAAATCACTTAGGAGGTTTTTGATGCCGTTCATAATGTGAGTCTCATTTATCTCACGGACATCCTTGACTACATCCTCCTCCAGGAAATCATATTTTAAAAGCTTGGCCTGCTTCCGACTGCCCTTTTTGGTATAGTATACAGCGACCTTGATAGCGTTGGTCCCAATATCGATACCGATTCTAATTTTTTTTGATCTAGCCACTATCCCTGAATGCTTGGTTTTATTTTATAATTAATTTGTGATCCATCTCTGATTGCCTATAACCAATGAATATAGAAATACTTGTCCGAGTTTCTATCCCAAAAGGCTGAATTTACTTGATTTCATGAATAAAAAAATCCCCCTGACTCAGGGGGATTTTTGTTGTTCGCGGAGTAAAAATTAAAGCTTAGACAGCGTGGTGTTTTTTCTTCCACGTCTTGGTTTTCCAGCGACCAATCTGTTTGGGCCAGTCATAATGACTCTTGTTTTTAAACCCTGAAGTCCAACGATAGAACCAGGGGTGCTCTGAATCTTTAAATCTGATATCATTTGAATAGTCATAGTCATCTTCTAGTGATATGGTATTCCCAACGATAGGTCCGCTCAATTCACCCTTCTTTAAGATGATGGTTCCGGCAGTATAGATAGCACCATTGATAATGTCTTCTTTTTGATTACTTGAGCCTTCAGCATCGACATAAAATCTATTGTTTGGATTTGTGAAGACTAATGCAGGCATGGCGTCAGCGCTGTCTGCTGGAACAGGCGCACTGATGGTATTTGTGTTTGAGAAGGAGACAAATACTCCGGTAAAAACCAGAGTGCAATTATTGAGATTCATATCTCTTAGCTCAATAAATGAACCAGTAAAGATGTGAATACCCTCAGCAAAAGCTTCATCGTCTTCATGCTCAGCATCTCCATCCCAGCGCTTGAACCAATTGCTATGGGTTGCAACTGCATTATCTGTAAAATAGTCGAGATCAACTTCCGGCATGAAAGTGAAAGAGCGTAAATGGTTTTCTTCATCAGCGTCAACAGTATTACCATTGGTAATAATAGTCTCGTCTGAAGCCAGGGCACGATCAAAGTGAGTATCTTCGGAAAGGTCTAATAAAATCTCAGTTTCCATCTGGAATTTATCAACACTCACTGAAAGGATGTTAAGTGATGGATCCCATACAGTAGTAATACCATCAACATCAGAATTTACGAGAGAGTCAACACTTGTGTTGATACGCCATAAGGCTTCGTTAATTGAAGACTCAGTGGCATATTGTACTTTGATATTGTTAATAGTCTCGGCAGAGCTAAGATTGGATAGATAGGCTACATTCAGTACAGCTACTCCGGTAAAACTAAAAACAACAAAGATCATGATTACGGCTACTAACATGAGAATTCTCCAAGAGTGAGTTGTGAGGCTTTTACCTGGTGGTGATCGAAGCTGTTATGTTTTGATGTGTTTCGCATACTGCCATACATACATTCAAATCGCGTGCCAATACATATTAATGAGTTAAATACATGTAATTCAATTAGTTATGGCAGTCATATTAATATTCATATATCATGAAACGTAAATATTTTATGACATGATGATGAAATGATAAATGGAAAGTAATATATATAAGACTTAGTATATGCCTATATCAAATAAGTCATATATATATTACTTATGTAATCATATTATTAACAATCAGATAAGTTGGTATGTGGATTTAAAACTAATATAAAAAAAGCCCTCAAGTGGTGAGGGCTCTTTGGGGTCTATGCGGGTTGTTTAGCAGTATTGTTTAGGCGACCTGTTTTTTCTGCCATTTCTTGGTTTTCCAGCGACCGATCTGCTTGGGCCAGTCATAATCTTTTTTATGCTTGAAACCTTTGTGCCAGCGATAATGGTGA
>JABIFG010000037.1 GCA_018650795.1 Fidelibacterota bacterium | reverse complement strand
CAAGTTGTGGACCTACGGGCAATTAGATCCTTTTATTGGATATTATAGTTTTGGACAGGATGTTGGGCAGGAATACTATCTGATAGAAAATCGTCAACGTATTGGCTCAGAGCAGCATTTACCGGGCACGGGTCTGGTGATCTGGCACATAGACAATTCAAGTTATTCAAACAATAATGAAAATCACCGTATGGTTGATATAAAGGCTGCAGATGGACACATTGACGGATCCAATAGTGGTGATAGCTGGCCAGGCTCTACCAACAACCGGAATTTTGATTTTGAGACCATCCCCTCATCAGTTGGTTGGGCGGCTGGTGTTAATACTGAAGTGGCTGTCATAAACATTTCAGACTCGGATACAACCATGTCGGCTGATATTGAAGTTCATGAAAGCAACCCTCATTTGACCATATCAGATATGCTTATCGCTGATTTTAATGGAGATCAAATTTATGCTCCAGGTGAAAATGTATTGATCTGGCTTATTGTGGACAATACGGGAGCCCTGGCGAATAATGCAACGGCTACATTGTCTGTTGATGGTGACGCGGTTGAGTTAATTGATGATGTCGTTAGTTTTAATCCCATTGATTTTCAGGGTACAGGTACATCAAACCAGGCTTTCCAATTCAATATTAGTGACACCCTCTCTCCAGGACCAGTCAACTTTGTGGTAACTTTTACTTCAGACGAATCAACTCAACCAGAACAACAGGAGTTTGTACTTCTCTTGGGCTTGCCAGAGATTGTTGTCATTGATGATGATGGCGCTTTAACGGGAAGCTCGGATTACCAATCCTATTTCACAGATGCTCTTGAAGCAACAGAACTTGTCCATGTTGTATGGGATCTGGGGGAGAGTGAACTTCCGGATTTGGATTGGTTAAATGATTTTCCATCAGTCATCTGGTTTAGCGGTGATAACCCAGCTCCCCTCGATGTCGACAGGGTCAATCTTATTTCTGGATATTTAGATGGCGGTGGTAATATCCTCATGAGTGGTCAAAATATGGCTTCTGGGGATGTCACGGTTAATACTTTTATGAGTGATTATTTTGCTCTGGAAACGGTTTATACTGACATCACCACATCCAACATCTACGGAACTCCAGGTCATGATTTTTTTGATATTGATGATCGTTTCTCTATCAACAATTCTAATGCTGCAAACAATCAGAATGCTTCCGACTCATTTACCATTCTGGATGGTGGCTCATCAATCTTTATGTACCCCTTTCTGGCGGGCGCCTCATGTGGCTCTTCCATAAAAAACCAGACCTATTCTGCTGTGATGCTTGGTTTTGGCTTAGAGGCTTTGACACATTATGGAAGCGCAACAGATGATTCTCGAGGAGAGTTAATTGAACGCTTGTTGGAATGGATGAAGACGCCGACCACCTCAATCATCGAAAATTCACCACTTGTTCCAGAAGCCCTGGGCATTACATCAAGCTACCCCAACCCTTTCAACCCGGCTATTAAGTTTGACATTAACTTGATATCTGGAGAGACAGGCATATTGCAGATATTGAATATTCGTGGTGGTCTTGTTGAAACCATGGAGCTTCAAAAGTCGGGTAGTATTAGTTGGGAACCTGCGGGGAATCAGGCTGGAGGAGTATATTTTGCCAGACTGTTGATGAACGGCAAGGTTGTGGGTGCTCTTAAGAAGGTCACCTACTTGAAGTAATTTTTCACTCTAATTCTGAGAAAATCGTGTTTACTGGTTGATGTATCCATCGCCATTGGCCCAGGTCTAGTTATATTCATCGAATGAGAATGGATATCTCCCATAGTGTTTAAACGATTAATCTCATGGCCCTATGTTGGTCCTCTGGCTATTGTATTTGCAGCGTTTCTATGGTCAATTGACGCCCTTCTAAGACAATCCCTATATAGTTTACCCAGTATTTTCATTGTCTTCTCTGAACATGCCCTGGGACTGCTAATCACCCTTCCATGGCTGATTAAGTTTTGGCCCAAAATAAAGAGCTTGAACCGCAAGACCTGGATTTCAATATTTTGGATTGCTGTATTTGGTGGATTATTGGGCACCCTGGCCTACACCCGAGCTTTGAGTTATATCAACTATATTCATTTCTCTGTGGTGGTTCTGCTTCAAAAACTTCAACCAATATTTGCCATCATTCTTGCTCGGATTATCCTCAAGGAACGTTTTAAGGGGCGCTTCTACCTTTGGGCGACCGTTGCTCTTATAGGAAGCTATTTTGTGGCTTTCCCGAACATCCTACCCCAGTGGCAGGACGGTGGGAAAAATGTGTGGGCAGGTTTGCTGGCGGTTGGGGCTGCTTTCGCCTGGGGATCATCGACTGTCATGGGGAAATACAGCCTACGGGAGTTGGACTCAAGAATTGTAACGCCTCTGCGACTGGGACTTACTGCAATTATAAGTGGGCTATATATTCTACTTTTTATGGATGTTGGTTCCTTACCCCGCCTCAGCTCAGAACAACTCTTCTACCTGATCGCCATCGTTTTATCTTCAGGAACTGTGGCGCTCTCGATCTATTATTTTGGATTAAAAAAGGTGCAGGCCAGTCAGTCTACGCTCTTAGAAATGTTTTGGCCCATATCAGCGGTAACAATTGACTGGGTCTTCTTTGATCATGCGCTAACCTGGAGTCAGATTCTAGGTGCTATTCTCATGTTGACGGCCATTTACAGGGTCACCCGACGCAGAGGTGAACTAGAAGACTGATCAGGACTCCCATTTCAATAAGCGCTTCAGATAAAAAGAATCAATTGACTCCTGTTGCTAGTTCAGGCGAGGAGATTGTCCTGTAAAGTGGCTAAAATGACTATAATTTCTTGGCATTGTTTGGATTAATTCCATCATTTTCAACATCCATCTGAGCCACTCAAATAGGTACAGAAGTGATGCAAATTCAGTTGGATGAGAGCTAGTATGAGAAAAAATTTGCAACACGTATTTCACCATGTATATTCGCTGCGCCTAAATAGATTATTACGCTGTTTAGGTTATTGAAAATCAGGGCGCTTCCGTCTACGTCTTTGAGACTACGCCGGACGAGACGCGCCACTCTTAGCCTTATAAAGGCTTCTCGCCAAAAGGATAATATTTTGGTGAAGGAAATATTTGACAATAGGGCGCTTAGTTCAGTTGGTTTAGAACACCTGCCTTACAAGCAGGGGGTCGGGGGTTCGAATCCCTCAGCGCCCACCCCCCCAAGCCCTTGGCCACTTCGGTGGCTGGGGGCTATTCT
>JABIFG010000269.1 GCA_018650795.1 Fidelibacterota bacterium | reverse complement strand
CACATCAACTGATCTGCTGCTGTACAAATACAACTCACCACATCACGAGCACCAGACTCCTGAGTCAGCATGGCATCGCCATCAGGAAAGTTGAAGTTACCACTAAAGGTTGCAACCTTAGCTCCATCAGTAGAATTGTTAACAATCTCGACAATATAAGAAGCACCCACCAGTGCTCCGCTCGCATTAATAAATGTGTCCTCGGTTAGATTGCACATAAATACACTGAGATTGGTCATATTTAGCAATTCTGTGCCACCATCCAGAGCAAGATTTTGATTAGCCGCTGGCTGTGCTTTTGACCAAACATTATTGGTATTAAGCAAGGCGTAATTACCCAACGCCGTATTCGTTTTACCTAAACTACCCTCTATCCCTGACAATCTGGCAGCGATAGTTGCAGCAAAGTTCTCATCATCATTGATCGCAGCAGCCAGCTCATTAAGCGTATCGAGTGTGCCCGGAGAAGAATCAACTAAGTCTGCAATTTTATCCGTAATGGCTGCGTCTAACTCTGCCACCTTTGTGCGAAGCCATTGCGTGCGAGCGGCTAAATTTTTGTGAGGACGGTTATCAACGCCAGACTCTCCTCCCTCTAAAGGATCATCTTGATCAATCAGGTAAACCTCATCGGTCCACTCGCCATAATCAACGGCATTTTCAGTGATTGCAGCCATTCTCTATCCTTAATAAGTGATCGTCCACGTACCTTCGATATAGAGGTCAGCGGTTTTATTTAGAGGTTCAGACCGAACCTTGCGGGCAAACAAATTCTCATCTTCCGAGAAGAGTCCAATCTCCATAATTGCCAGTCCATTTGCTTGCAAATTAGTGAGATTGAACGAGAACTCAACACTCCGGTTGCTCGGGTGGCGATATGCCCCCGAATCCATCCTTTTGATAAAGGCATCGACAAGCACTGTGTCCCCAACATCCGCAGCAAGATCAGAAGTACCAAATCCAATCTTCGTAACCTCAGAACCTGCATCACCACGCAACGCCCTTGTTAATATCTGTCGCCCAGAATCAACAACAAGATTATGTTCACGCCATGCCTCAACCAGAGTTTTACCTCTCCAAGCACGCATAGAGACCACTCCAGTGGGGCGTGGTAAGTGTTCGATGAATTTGCTCATGGATCAGGAATATAGCGTCACGACCATAGAGCATCAGCGACATCATTGAGCTGGATGCTCATCACGTCTACGGGGCCAGCATAGCGGAGGCCACTACTACGGTTATGAGAGCCATCATGTATAGGCAAATTACGAAGATTGGTATCCGAGTAACCATCGACTGAGACAGTCAGGTACTGCTGCGCATCCCCATCACTCATCGAAGGAGCGGAATCCACAACGGTTCCACCAGTCACCAAGTACCGGGCACGAACGCCAGCTGCGCGAAACTCTTCAATAGAGTTGATCACATCGGAAAAGACTTCGTCAATTCTACCCCCATTCTCAATGTCGTAATCCATATAGACATCAAACTCACCAAATCCAGAGCCAGAAGTGCCATCAACAATAATGTTGCCACTCCCATCATTTGAATTGGTGACACGTAGCACTCGATGTATGAAACCACTCGGATTACGCTCTCCACCATAACGAATAGAACCGTTGCGAGGGAGACCAATAGAACCATCGGACTGCTGAGTAAACCATGCCATCTGCCGCAACTTTCGCCCCTCAGAGACGGGGGCATCCACGATCTCAACCTCAAGACCGGTAACTTCTAAAATCCGATCCTCCAGAGCAATGTTATTTACTCTGGGGCGCAATATACTGGCAATGACACGGATAGAGTAATCCTCGTCACTTTCCCCCGTCACGCGAGCACATGCGTACCACTCTCGCCCCAGATAATCCAACCACTCGCCACTGGCTGTTGTGATTCTCATCTGATCCAGTGACTCTGTGATCTGCTCAAGAGCCACACTCAACTCATCCCCATAGGCATTCATTAATGCCCAAACTAGACTAGATGACTCCTCCGTTTTATCGAAAATACTGTGAAGGGAACCCAGCAACTTGGAGGGAGAAACAGACACTATGCTTGACCCCAGCTAATCAATTCTGGAATGGCTTTAGAAAACTGACCAACAGCAATGTCCTCACTATGATTTTCAATCTGAACATTTAGAACGCCGGGGATCGACATCACACGGTCAATGATCTCAGCCAAAAACACAGACTGACCAACGCCTTTTGACCAAATAACAGTGTTGGTCTGAAAAACTGCAGAGTCGATCACCACACTACTATCATAATCAGAATGGATCAAAATAGACCCCGTAACATCAATGGACTCATCCGCAGCAGCGTAGACATTACAAATCACGCCAGCAGCCTTCCAACCCGGATGAGAGGTTCCATCTGAATCACGCCAACCATTTACATTGCGGGTCACAGCCTGCAGGAGATCGCCAGAGGTGTTGCCCGAGCCGTTATGAATATACAGATTCACAATACCTGCTGGAATCTCTGGATCATCGCGCCATGGTTCATCCAGCACAACATGAACGGCCCGCTCAGTAACCCGGTCAACCTCATCGGTAATAAATACTGTTCCCGCACCATACTCAAGAGAGTGCTGGGTAGAGCGAGCAAGATTAGCAATATACTTTCTAAACCGGATGCGACGATCGTTAATGCCTTCCTCGTCGGTACCATTGAAAAATGGAGAGACATTAGAAACTAAGGCAATTCCATTTATAGGATCCACCATATCGGAGATATTCCCCGCTCCAACATTCCCAACACTGCCATGGGTTTCACAACTGGATAAAACCTCAACAGATCCACCGGACGGTGGTACTACGATATCTAGCGAGGTTACATAAATAAGGCTGCTCGAGATTGATGTGAGGCGCGTACCAGCTGCAACAAAGACATCGTCATCCCTGGTTGGTAATGAGGTGAAGGTAACCGGCCCAGAGGCAGATACAGCCGATATTGCATCGAAACCAAACGACTCAAACACCGCAACAGGTATCGAATCAAGCAGACCAAACAACATCTGCCGGTAGAATTCTTCCAGCTCTGCAGCAGGAGCCTCAAGCAGAGAACGGGCAACAGAGCCAACATAGAAATCACTCACCTGATTCTGAGAAACCTGCATCTGAGAAATCATCGATTCAGTAATGCTTATAAAATCTTTTGTGACAAAAGGCATTTTATGCAACTCCAGTATCAAGGTTAATTGGTCGTCCAGTAATCGGATTCGCTTTGGCTACAATTCTCAATGTGTCACCAGAAAGAGAAGCAGAGGCATCGGAGACACGCTCAACTCGCTCGTCCCTAAGCAGGGTGCCAGACACGAACTCCCGCCCAAGTGCGCTACTGACATCGATACCTTTCACACCAAGCAACTCATACACACGACAGCCGTACTCCGGATGACGAATGATCTCACTGCTTCTAGTGTCTAGCGCGTGCCGCAATGATTGAGTGAGATTGGCAACGCCGGAGACGGTGCTCAAATCATTATCATCAAAACTCAACAACCCATCGGTCAACAATAGGTCAGCCTCAAACAGACGGTTAGGATCAGTTGATGTTGCCATCTGAGTAGCAGCAGGGACAATAATAGAAGCTCCATAAAGTACGACACCATCACCTGTAAGAGCAGATTCTGACGTAAAGTATGGAGGTCGCAATCCATTAATATCTGCAATTAAAGTCCAGTTATTTGCATCCCCTGTTTCACGCAATGCAAACTCTTGAATGGTCTCACCATGAAGCGTCTCTGCATGCCGGAAACCAGATAGAGTACGAGCATTAGGTGCATCACCAGAAGAAGAGCCACTGGAAGATATGAAGTCTATCGAGGAGTTCGCACGCTCGATGTAATTTCCCAGATCATCCAGTGAGACACTGGATAGATCAATTGCAGCAAGACTGATAATTACAGCACTGCCGCTTATAGAGTCATTCCAGAAAAACGGATTATCTTCACTGAATGCGCTCCTGCTGTGTTGCGCACACCCAGAAGACTTCAAGAACCATGCGCCGTCACGCCACGCAGACTGAAGTTGACTCAAGATTTTTACATACGAACACAACACGTTCCGATACACGGAAATGATCTTGTGAATCCTGCCCGGAATCTCTGATACAGCCAGATCAACAAGATGGTCAATTGTGCGAAATAGATTCACGCCAGTCTCAGAGACAGCAACAACCTCATACAAGGTTTCATCTGCAAGCTCATTAGTAAGCCCCTTCTCTGCAACCACTTCAAAGAATTCAGCGCTGCCCTGAACAAACGATGTAACACCAACAACACCATGCTCCTCGAGAGAAGAACATAATCCATCATTTACAGCTTCGTAAAGATCCGCAACCGCATCATTGATGGAGGTATTGAGGCTGTACTCTTCCGACTGCGTGGCTTCCTTGGCGAATGTGCTTGCACCACTATCATTTGATCCACCATAGCTGGAATAACCAGACCCACCTGACACAGAGAGGCGCGAATAGCTGTTAACAGGAGATGAATAAGTGTAGTTGAATTTCGACTCAAAAATACTCACACTACTAACCACCACCAAACTGATCTGGTACTGATAAAGCAGCGGCCTTTGCTTGTTTCGCCTTATTACAACATTTTCAGGAGTGACAACATACGAGAGTCCCCCTATATTCAGATCATCGGTATAGAGCAGCTGAATAAAATCGGGGTTTTTACCCACCGAAACATTCCACTGCCTGAGTTCATGCCACCGGTCCCTGACTACAGCAGCAAGGTCGCCCATCAGCTCTGGCGCAGAAACCTCCCCGCCTCTCCATCCAGTAGTACCAGAGATACTGATACGCACTATACCGGGACCGAAATCATCCACCCAACTACCGCCAATCGTATGATTTACGCTGGTTCTCGAGGGCGCATTAAATGACAGATCCTCGGGGCGTATCGGTAGCGTTACTGACTTGATGATCCTACCAGATTCACGATCACTGAGAAGTAAACTGATATTTTTGCCGGACTGCGAAGGTGGGGAAATTGCCATTCAAACATGATGGCATCACGACCATTTAACCCATGTATGTATTGATACAGTTCTCGTAACTGTGGATAGAGGTGGGATTCAGCAACTACGGTCGGTGACCCATCGGCAATTGATGAAGCAGTTTAGCCCGCAAAGCCATAGTCCTCCCCATCCCACTATCAACAACTACGGTCGGTGACCCATCGGCAATTGATGAGCCGCAACTAACAGGATCCCCCACTCGAGCCTTCGGGCTTCCATTTACAAATACTGTCGGAGATCCGGAAGAGGTGGTTCCACCGTGTGGTGGGCTGGGAGGACAAACATGAGTAGCCCACCCATCCCCCTGTCTATGCGCGGCAATACCATCGATAAATACATCCGGTGAAGCCTCAATATTGGGTCGAGCAGGCCAACAGCCATGACCTGTGCAGAGATCCCCCAACCGAGCTGCTGCAGGCATATCAGTTCTCAAAGATTCGAGGAGCAGAAAGCCCGATAGCGACATCACTCGAGAGCGTGAGTTCACCATCAGCATGCAGCAATATCGTGGCTCTGGAGTCGACCGCAATATTTCCTTCAGGATCCACAGAGACGGTAGCCTTCTGTACCCCGTTATTTTCGACCTGCATACGGACATGGACCGGCTTATCCGTATTACGATCGATCTTCCATTTTTTATCGAAATCCTTTTCAGTCAAATCCTCATGTTCAGGAGTCATGCCGATGCGAATAAAGGTGCCGGACGGATGGCTCAACTCAAAATTGCCATCATCATCAACGGACACATAAACATCGGACGTATGCCGCCACACGCCCCGTACAGCGTCGAACATCAACTGAGACACATGAGGATGCAGAAAACCGAGGCAGACGGCCCCTACAGGCATTATGGCGACAATAGCCATCATCTCCTGATCACGAATATCTGCAGTAGGATCTTCCAGAGGCTCCATGGCGGGTAGATCCGACAAGCCTGTTCTACTCGATGCTGAAGAGGCCATGACCTGTACGCCGGGTATCCTGCGTCCATCATCAATCAGAACTACATCTACTGAATGAGACTCATGGTTCACCGCCATTACTCGACCGATAAATATCATCGGACCAGCTCCTGTAAATATGGGGAAGCATCTGATTGTAGACGGCGAATGTAGCCATCTCCCCTCTCAAAACTGACAGAGGTAGTGAATGACCGGAAAGGCTGGTAATCATGATCTACAGCGGTCACATACTGAATCGAGAGATCATCAATCTGCAGGTCCATACCAATCTGAATATTCTCATTTCCGCGTAAACTGAGTGTTCCGCGCTCAAATATCACCGCATCCTGAGACGCTGACTGCAAAAGAGAGAGACGATCTTTCTGCCAATCAACTACATGAGATGTGAATGTCGACTGACTATCCTCTTTGGCTCCGGGAGCGATATCCCCATCCGGAGGAATCAACATGGTAGTCACATCCATCTGGCGAATGCCATAGAGCTTCGGGTCTATGTTCTCGTAATCATAGACAGGGGCAACTTGAGCCTGTAAACGTAAACTATTATTAGACAGAAGATGGAGATGAGGAGCACGCATCCAGAAGAGATTAGCAACACCTGAGTCACTGCGTGTGACATGCTGCGACATCACATCAGATAGCGGGATCTTCACCGTATCAAAGGGGGCATTACCACGCAAAAATGATCCGTCAGGCATTCGCCAAGGTCGTGGTCGCAAAACCAACTCCACCACATCATCCAGATCACGAATAAACATCTCGTTAAAACCTGTCTGCACATCAGACACCAAATTCAGGAGTCCCCAGATGTTTCCACCGTCCCACGTATTCACCGAACTTGATGAGACACGCCCTTCAATAGAAATGTTTGATACTATTTTCCCACCATTGGTAATATCAGCCAAAAACGGGTTAACGATCGAATCAAGCACTATCGACATGAAAACAGCAACAGGCGGGTTATTGGAGACATTGATCGAATATTTCTCAAGCAGTTTGAACCCAGAAAGTATGTTGTCGCCAATGACGCTATTGTTAAGATAAATTATCTGCAGGATTTGGAGGATCTTTCCATAGTCTTGGCCAGAGATTGTAACCGTCCGAGTTGGGCGACCCTCACCATCAACCCCCGTGTTACGAGAGATATCGGAGACAAAGCCACGCATCACCAAGGAGGGAGTGATGGCATTGCCCGTCATGTAAATCTCCACTCGGTCCATCGGCTCTACCAGACCATAGATGGAGTCCATCCGCTCACGGTGCATCTGATCAGAAAAGGTGATTACAAAACCGCCTGCAGGCTCAGAGATCGACTTTGAGGTACGCACCCCACCATGCTCACCAAGATAATCCGTAAGGTCATACCACCGTGCACCATCAACTCTATTGCTGACAGACAGTCCCGGAGCGGCTTCCATACGGTCCCGAGCTTTATACAGAAGCACCCGGATCGATGGGTTTTGTGTCGCTACTGTCATCCTAGCGAGCTATTGCAGGCTGTGATACTCGGGTCTTTGGGGTCGTCACTGAGCGTGGTCTGCCGTTAGTGTCCTGCAGTACAAACGGATCCGAGCTGACCCTGATATCCAGCGGCTCAATACGAGAGGGACCATTACCATCAAACATGCCCTTTGAGTCTGCAGGTATCT
>JABIFG010000036.1 GCA_018650795.1 Fidelibacterota bacterium | reverse complement strand
GCATCCAGAGAGCTGGCAACATGCACACTAAAATTAATTGTCTGACCAGATAATGGCTGTATAGTCAAAGCAATTAGCAGAAGAACCAGGGATAAAAAATATTGCGATATTTTAAACGTACTTTTCATTATCTTTTTAAATTCATCCTAGTTGTATTCCACCTCAACAATAAAATCACCATCATATTGACCGGGGACCAGACCTTCCAGGCTAAATCGACAGCCGACCCATATATAAAATATACCGTTTGCATTCAAACTTACATTTGCCGGATTGGTGGTAAATAGGACAGACCCAGATTGATCGTTTTCGGGACCTCCACTCAGGAGATAATTCATTAGCAGGGGTTGACTTGTTCCCAGATTAGTCATCGTCACCTGCTTTGAGTAGGAGATTTGGATACTCGAGTTGCCCTGCCCCTCCAGTCGCAGTATGCCTGCCCCTCCATCCGTGATTGGAGAGATAATTTTTTCTGCTTGACCGGGTAAAACAATCCCAGCATCAATATCGGAAATAGTGATGACTTCAATCTGATCAACCACATAGGCCGAGATATTGATATCTGGGGACGATTTTGGCTCCTGCCCTACAAGTGCTGATCCCAGAGCGAATAAAATCAATATATGATTATTCAATTTCATCGTAATAGAATCATCTTCCTGGTAAAATATTTGTTCCCAATTTGGACATGACAGAAATAGATACCGCTGCTTCTACCACTGGCCAGCCAGTTCAACTTGTGTTGCCCGGCAAAATACTGCCTATCTTGGATGAGCTTTTCCACGACCCTGCCTCGAACATCAAAAATTGTCACTGACACTTGTGCTTCAAGGGGAATTGAAAATGGAATCACAGTACCCTCGTTAAAGGGATTTGGATAGTTTTGATCAAGAGTAAATTCCCTGGGAAGTTCAGGAAACGCATCCCTTGGGTCAATGCTGAGGATAAATCTCGGCGCTTCTGACCCACTCTTTTTCATTATCTGAAAAGGTTTTGTACGCGTGAGAACCTTGGAGGGGATGATGGATTCCAATGTTTGTCTGGACAGACTGGTATGATCAAACTCGTAATAGTTCTGTTCACCCAGATTGATCTCATTTCCGTTCTCCATATCTTCCAGAGTTAAGACCCATTCGGAATGCATTCCATCTAAACGAGGCCATGATATGCGGTAGGTCCCCGAGAGTGGGTTGCCATCAACATGTCCATCAACGTAAATTGGTATCTCAAGTGGACGACCGAATCGAAATGGCTGAGATTGAATGGCGAGATAGCTGTCATCATAGCTCTGAGTATATAACTCGAGATAGGTTTCTGTAGGCGGAACTAAATAATAGGCATCGTGGATGTCCTTATTTATGGATCCTGTCTCATTGAATTGAATGTGTGTAGTTGCACCTAATGTATCAGCCTCCAGCAAAAACATAATCAGCGGGTTAGAATCACTGGCCTGCTTATAAAAAACTCCACCAATCGTCTTGCTGGACTCAGGAACTTTTAATACAGGTGCAGCCGCGTTCGCCTTGACCCAAAAGCCCTGAAAGGGTGAAATGAGCCCGCTTCCTAAAGATCCTGCGCTACCATTCCACGTGAGATATGCTCCAGCTCCTGAATTCGCTGTATGGTCCCATACATAAACAACATTATCCAGATTGGTTTTGGTCCAGCCTGGATCATCCCAATCGATGGTTGCAGCAAAAGGATTTCCCACCAGGTTCCAGCCCGTGTCAGCCAATGCGGTGTAGGTCACTCCAAAATCAAAAACTCCGGCAACACCTTCTTCTTCAGACCCGCTTACGTCGAGGGTAACGGGAAGCGTATTTGTATAGGCTGCCTCACCGGCAATCTCGCCAAATACATAGACAAAAAGACCACGTCCTGAGGTGGTTGCATCTGTGGAGTTTGTTGGTTTTCTCCACCTTTGGTTATCTGTACCTGTATAAGTCTCATCATAGTATAGCACAGAGGGTGACCCACTTGATGAATCCGACCCGGTATAGCCCTGCGTAAATATATTATTAAACAAATCGCCATAGGTTGAGGTCACAGGTGATGCTAATAAACGCCAGCCAGTACTGCCGGTAATCTCTCTTTCTGCGCGGATATTTCCAGATCCGATAGATTTGGTATTCGCAATCAGCGATTTGCCAGAGGGGACAATTAAGCTGCCAGTCGTTAATGTTAGCGTTCCAGTCACTTCCAGATCCCCTACTGTCTGCACACCTGATGCATTGTCAATTGTTAAGTTTGTGTAGTTCAGGGGGCTAGTAACCGTTTGAAGTGAGCTTCCGTTGAATTCAATGTACTGAATTGAACTGGAGCCAATACTCATATCGCCTCCAACCCGGATGGAATCCTGGGCACCTCCATTAATGTCTCCACCCCCGGCCAGATCTCCCAAAACATCAAAGCTAATGCTTCCAGACACTGTTATGTCAGCTGAAGTTTCTATGGTCAGGGAGGCGACCTGTTGATTATCATTACTTATGATGGGATACTTGGTACCATCTGCTGGATTGCTTGGTATCAACACTGCATCTGTCAATATTGGAACACTATTATCCCAGTTGGGTAAGGTATCCCAGCGACTCGTATAAGGATCATTCCCGGGATCACTTTCCCAAATGTTCGTATAGGCATTGAATTGGACAGTTGCATCATCGGTCATGGTTGAACCATTCAACACACCTGTGATCGTTGCAGTCTCAACAGTTGAAGATGCTTTGAGTGACTGGGTGTAGGACCCATCCCCATTGTCCGATACACTTCCCTGCAGTGTGCCAGCAGTAGATAGTAAATTGACGGTAGCTCCTCCACCACTAAGATTATTGCCACCGGCATCCTTTAACTGTACCGTAATAGTTGATAAACTCACCGCATCATTGGCCAGAACGGTGGGGCTAGCTGTTATCTCAGACATGATCGCACTCGCTGGACCTGATGCGACCGTGAAGGTGTTGCTTGATCCATTTTCAGTGCCAGCTGTGTTGGTTGCAGTAAGGGTGTAGTCGCCAATACTACTAATTGCAAGGGAATGTGAGCTGAGCACACCCGAGATGAAAGCTGCAGTAGTACCGCTTCCGTTGCTCAGAGTCCCTGATGAGGTCATATCGACCGTCCCGGTAAATGTAGCATCAACAGTCGAACTCCCATCTACTGCAGAGATTTTAACGTTGAAATCAACTCCTGCAGTCTGGGTCAAGATATTGCCTGTACTTTCCTTCTCAATCAGGAATGTTACAAATTGTCCTGGGTTGGATACCACAAAAGAGCTACTTACTGATGAGGTTAGACCAGTACTGGATGCCGTCAGGGCAAATGTATCGGCTGCATCCAGGATTAGATCACTAAAGGATATATGGCCACTGGCATCCGTGCTTAATGTTGTAGTCCCGGTTAAATTACCTGTCCCTGTTGAGATGGCGATAGTCACGGAGGTGCCCGGTGTCTCCATGGTATTACCACCCACATCCTGGATCTCCACGTTAATAGTTGGTGATAAAACCTCATTCATAGTCCCGGCAGATGGTGATTGTGTATAGACGACCTGTGTAGGTGTCCCTGCTATCATGGTCAGCGTGCCCATGTTTATGCTATTACCAGGACCTGTAGTTCCTGCGTTCGTGAGTTCACCGGTATTTGGGACAACTCCAGTGGTGGGTCTGATCTGTAAGCCACTGAAAATGACCTCACCCGGTTGGCTGGCCACAGTAGAAATTGCATCAACGGTAAATGTTACTGTTGAGGTAGTTCGGGAAGTATAGGAAACAGATAATAAGGTAGAAGTACCATAAGCCTCCTGAACAGTCACACTGGGAACAGCACCTACAGTATCCCATTCATAACCACTGGGAGCGGTCAGTATAATCGTGCCTCCTAAGCTTAACTCCCCTGCTGTATCTTCTGTGATCCTGGGACCAGTCAGTGGTGTAAGGGTAGTATTTGCATCATCAGCTGAGATGGCATCACCACCGGTAGCAGGTTCAAGCAAGCGGACACTGATTGCATATTTATCAGAGAAATAATCTTCAATACTTTGTCGTTCTGACTCAGAGATATGCCTATTGTAATGAACGACTTCAGCGATCATCCCATCCCAGCAACCACCACCATCTTCAGGTCCCTGACCGATAATCATTTTGACAGCGGATGAAATTGATCCGCTGGGTGCTGCCCCTGAATAGGAAGGATTATTCAAGACCCCATCAATGTATAGATCCCATACCTCACCACTCTTCCAGTCCAGACAAACAATCTGACCTACCGTTGCTTGAATCTCTGCAATACTCTCCATCTCATTGGCAACCACATCATCTAACACAGCTGCTTTTACTACATTCAGTTCACCACTATTATCCCCTACAGCATCATAGCGGATTGAAAATTCTTTGTCCCCGTTTCCTGGATTACGAACAACCCACAAACCTTTATCAGTTGAGGTAATATCGGATTTGACTACAATGAAGGTGGTGAATTCAGAGAGACCATTGATATAGAGTTCACCGTCTGCATCACGCATGGATTCGCCACCGCCAGAATATTCCAGAGCACTTTCCCCATTTAAACCGGCCACACTTTGTCGCCAGAAGGGTGAGCCGGTTGAATTAATAAAATCCCGGCCGTTGCCGCTTTGGTCTTTCCAGACCTGGACATCATCTCCATCCACAGCATCAACTGTTCCCCCATTATCCGTAAAAACTCCTTCATTGCTGTTCAACCACAGATCAAGACCAGAGATGGTAGCTGGAGCACCAGATGATACTGAGCGGGTCACAGGATTACTTGTAGAACTCGGATCAAATACTTTAAACGTGATGACACGCGTGGGTGTGTGCGGAGTGGCCAGGTGATTCTCATATGTAATTGAGCGTAAAACTATTTCGTAGGAAGCTAAAGCTTTTTTTCCTGTCAACCTCAATGTTCCACTAACATTATCCCAGCTACCGGATATCCCATAAATACTTGCGTATCCCAGGCTGTCCTCTCCTGTAAAAAAGTTTGAACTAATTTGAACATTGGCACTATCAATTTTTGTGTTGTCACCATCGTAGATCGTAATAGAGTCCGTTATAGCTATAGCACCATCACCCGCATCATAAACCATTCCCGCCTTTTCGATATCAGCCAGGATGGGGGCATCATTTACGGCAGTCACGCTAAGGTCACGAGTTTGGGTATTGCTGTGAGCCAGGCCATCACTTACCTGAAAACTAATGGTCCGAGTGGCAGTATCTGGATCAGGATTTAAATTTTCATAGGTCACAGCTCGTAAAGCAGATTGGTAATCACTAAGGGCAGCAGAACCGGTGAGTAAAAGGATGCCATCCACGCTGCTCCAGGAAGGTGTTATGCCATAGGCTGCAGCAAAATCCAATTTATCCTCACCACTCACATAGTTTGCAGTGATCGTCACCCAGGCTGTATCCAGATAGTAGTCATCCACATCAGAGATGGCCAGGGTCGTGGTTAAGATAGTATCTGGATCACCATCTGTATACGCCAGTGTTAGGCCTTCGATACTCCCTAGCACAGAAGCATTATTCGTTGCTCCAATAGTAATATCACGGGTAACTGAGCCACTGAAACCGGTTCCATCACTGATACTAAAGCTTACCATCCGGGTCGCTGTTGAAGGAACTGCGTTAGAATTCTGGTAATAAATCTCCTGAAGTGCGGAAGAATAATCTGCCAGAGAAGCGTTGCCTGTTAAGCGCAGGATACCATTGTTGTCATCCCAGGATCCTGTGATCCCGTAATTCGTAGTAAAGGTCAGGGTATCTTCAGTACTTAAATAGTTTACAGAGATCTGGACGTTCGCACTATCCAGATTGAACTCGGAGTAATCATGGCAAGTGACGCTGGTACTTACCAGGGTAGCCGCATCATTGGCTTGATAGGATAATGCGATTGTTTCAATATTGCTCAGGGTAGGTAATTCATTGGTGGTAGAAACTGAATGGAAAGTTACCGGAGCAGTCATGTTCTCATACTCTGTGGCAATCCAGTCAGCACTTAATTCCACATTGGAGATCCGAACCTCATCAATGAGACCATCCCAGGAACTGGTGGCACCGTCCTTTGAACCTTTCCCAATCAGGAGACGATCGCTCTTGTTGGTGGAACCTGAACGTGTGATGGTCCATGAGGGTGTATCCAGAGCCCCATCAATGTATAGATTTGTCCCTGCTCCATCTGTCCAGGCCATAGTCAGATGTTGCCAGTTTGTGGTTGCGGATCCATTACTGGATTCATGCCTTTGCTTATTATTTGTCCCTAGAAGGAATGAGGTTCGATAAACATTGGTACCGCCCCCTTTTTCACCAGCAGCATCCTGGCGAAGCATTAATCTGCGGTCCAGGGCATCAGGTTCTGTACCATAGAACAGTCCCCTATCAGTTCCCACAGCATCGGCTTTGACCCACATGGAAACAGAGATACTTGAAAGGCCATCCAGATAAACATCCCCATTGAGATCCTCGAGATCATCACCATCACCATCAAATTCTCGGGCGCTGCCCAAGTAACCGGAAGCATTCACAGCAGTATTGTGATCCGTTAGCGTAGAAGCACCGGCAGCATCTGTCAAGTCTTCTAAATGCCAGACCCCCAGATAATTGCTATTCCAGGTCGTAGTATCAGATTGATCCGTATAGATGTCGGATCTCCCATAGTACAGATAGATGTCTGTATCAACCGTAGGTGATAATGAGGGAATGTTCACCCAGCATAACAGATCACCGGTAGATGAAGTATAGTTTTGAAGCTCATGGTTAAGCAGTGTGGTCCCATCGGACTGGGTAAATATCACATCGTAGCCAGCCGGGTTCTCTATTCCACCGCCATTGCTACTTGATTTCAGATCAGCTTCAGTAAGTTTGAGCATCACCGGGAAATTGATATGGGAAGTTGAGCCGCTAATCTGCGAGCTGTTTAGCGTGATCAGCTTGCGATGCTCATAACCTGCTGGTTGAGCAATCAAGCCTGCACTTAGAAGTAGCAATAGGCATTGCATCGCGTATTTACGCGGCTTACTCATCTTAATATTATTTCTATCCAACTTGCTAATGCTGCATTCCTTTGCGATTTAGGCCAACCCTACATATAAACAACTTATATGCCAAGATTTATCTTCTAGAACAAGGAAGTCATTTGTCCATTTCAAGCACACTACTGTAGCCTTCTAACATATTGTGTTTCCTCCATATATGAAGCACTCCAGGACTTAGTTTGCCATGTATCCATACTCAGCAAAAAGTAATCTAACATAATACATTCATAATTTTGTGACAAAACTCATTATTTGACGTCATATTTTCATGACAATATCTATCCGAAATACTGTTGACTGAGCATTGGAATCTTAGCTACTAGCCAAATATGGCCCCCTTCTATTATTGTACAATGGGAGTTAAGGTCTGATGAAATAAAAAAAGCCCTGAATCAGGACTTTCAAATTGAAGCGCGGTTAACGCTCCCTAGCATAGTTGGGAAATTTTCAAATTAATCGATACGAGCCCATTCCTGTATTTGCTTTGGCCAATCGTAGTCTTCATAAAGACCAAAACCTAGATTCCATTCATAGTATTCAGGATATTGGTCATCCAGCATATCAATATCTTCACACATTCGGGCAGTTCGCGAAACTACGGGACCTGTAAAAGTACCCTCATGCAACCTGACATGTCCATTTGAGAAAATCGCCCCTTCAATGCGGAGATCATGATCCCGTCCCTGGTCAAAATGTATATCAGAGTAGGGATTGGTCAGTACGATAGCCGGCAGTGGTGATCCACCAATTATGGGCGCAGAAATATAAACATCATCCTTCAGTTCAGCATTTACTCCCGTAAAAACCAGGGTGGTGTTCTCAAGGTATACATCTTCAATATCTATATAATCGCAATAGAATATATTGATGCCTTCTACCAGATCATCTTGTTCATAATCTTTAAACCATGTATAGTGAACTGCATCAGCATTATCGACAAAATACTGCCAATCTATGCTTGGTAGGAACCCAATATCGTCACGAAGCTGGTGAATAGGCTCCACATGAGGATCACGGTTATTGTAATCAATCCAATATTTGGTAGCTATACCACGCTTGAAGTGAGAATCTTCTTCTAAATCTAATATAAGTCCGATAGTCTCATCATCAATCGTCTTCATGATGGAAAGCTTCATTGTAGTGCTGTCGTATGTTGCAGAAATATCACCTACAGTGAAGTTTCCAAGACTATCCCCACCAACGTTTACACGCCAGAGTGCAACATTGGCAAATGATTCAACTTCAACTTGATCCTGCACTGTTTGTACTGCAGCCTGTGTATCCAAATTAACTATAGTAGCTAAATTCAATACACCAAGACCAGTAGCACTGAAAATTACCGCAGTGATCATAATGGCAACGATATACATCAGTTAGACCGTTCTCATGATGATGTTAATTCTATAGATAATTAGCTTTCGCATAGCCCTATAAGATTCAAAATTTATGCCAATTTTAGACCTACATTCTAATCCGTTGTAGCTGAGGTGCTTACATCCATCAACTAAACGTATAATTCATGAAATCGTGATAAAACTTGATGTATAATATTACACATTTTTTAATTTTGTGTCACATTCCGGTACCACTTGTCCTCAGTAGCTTAACCACTACATGCTAGAAATGGCTAGATTTGGACATTCTCACCTTTCTAAGATGATACATTATTTCTTTATATACAGGCACTTAGGGGACTTCAAGAATTGCCTTAGCGAATAAAAGTGTCGCTTTTTTCTTTTTGCATAATAACTATCACAAGTCCGCAAATGGAATAATTATATTACACTTTTCAACCATTTGGGGGTCTTTCAATATTTTGTTATAATGACGCTTTATGCTAGATATGGGCTGATACTATGTATTTTACACTAGATTTGTGTAAAATACATTTTTTTTCAAATCTGACATGCAAAATCTGGTGAATTCAAGATGATTTGAAATTCTTAGGACAAAACGATTTATCAATATACCAGATGTGGAGTCTTTATTCCCGGTAAATACTATTCCCTCCTAAGAAGTCCCATCCCAGGCTTCAACCCACCTCTTTTTGATGGTAATGATCTTCTTGCCCAATTATTTAATTCTCTGAAATGTGGACAACAGGATTAATTCGTTAAATAAAAAAAGCCCTGAATCAGGACTTTCATAATTTGTTCTCTACTGGGGATTCCCACTGTTAGTTTGGGAAAAAGGTACTAATCGATGCGAGCCCATTCCTGGATCTGCTTGGGCCAATCGTAGTCTTCATAGTCTCCAAAACCCAGATTCCATGCGTAATATTGACTGCCACCATCATCCAGCATGTCAATATCTCTACAGATGCGAGCGGTTCTTGCGATTACAGGGCCAGTAAACTCACCTTCATGCAATCTGATATGGCCGGCCGAGTAGATAGCACCTTCTATATGAATTTCGTCACCATAACCTTGATCAAAATGTGTATTATTAGATGTGTTGGTCAGGATAATTGCTGGTAGTGGAACACCATCCACAATTGGAGCTTTTAGTTTGACGTCATCTTTTGGTTGAATATCATATCCAGTAAATACCAGAGTAACATTTTCCTGGTCAATATTATGGATATCCAGATAACTGCCATGAATTATGTTGATCCCCTCTACTATATCTTCGTCGTGTATATGTTCATTCCATAACCAGATCTCTTGTGCAGCATTGGCTACCAGATATGCCATATCTACCTGGGGTAGAAATCCGATATCTTGTCGAAGTTGATGGTTTGGTTCTTCACTAGCAGTTTTTCCATAGTTATAATCGATATACGATTCCGTAGCCACAGCTCGGTCAAAATGTGAGTCTTCTTCAAGATCAAGGATAAGACCGGATGTTTCATCGCCATTGGTCTTGAGTATGGTGAGCTTCATTGAACTACTATCATACGTGGCAGATATATCTCCCACACTAAAGTTGCCCAGGCTATCACCACCTACATTTACACGCCACAATGCGACATTACTAAACGATTCAACCTCAACTTGGTCCTGCACAGTTTGAACAGCAGTCTGAGTATCCAGATTAACTATTGTGGCTAAGTTGAGTACGCCCAGGCCAGTAGCACTGAAGATTACGGCTGTGATCATGATTGCAACGATATACATATCTTAGACCGTTCTCATAATCGCGTTATTGTAGCTAGTATCATAGGCTTTCAATATAAACATTTTTTGGATGTGTAGTGAATTTACCTCTTCAAAGTGTTGTGTATGGGTTATGTAGATACGTTGTCGCATGGCCCTTTAAGGTTCAATTATTGTGCCAATTATTATCATGTTTCATAACCCTCTATCCTTCAGCCATTTACACCTATTGACTAAATGATTAGTTCATGAAATGCTCGTAATGTTTGATGAATATTATGACACTTTCTTCAAAATATGTCATTTTATTACAACATTTGTCATATATATCGAATGGATGGTTCATGATTTTATTCAATTTGAACTTTGATAAGCTGCATCTGCATGAAGCATTATTACATTATATACAATTACTTACGGTTGCGTGCTGTTAGCAATGTTTAGTGTCAACTTCGCTTTTTCTCTCGCCTGGAAAAGCTACTATAATTGAGCAAAAGTACTAAATATATTACACATCAGAGCTATTTCATGAAATCCTAATATTTTTCCATATTGATGTATAGTACTAGTTATAGGATGATTTAATTACGGTCACTCCGAATATTACCATATATTTATATTTTTCGCGGAAATCACCAGCATGGATATGCTTAAATGAAAGGGGAAATTATAATTGACCCAAAGCTCATTTGATATTTTGGATCAACACCGTTGAGGCGAGGAACTAGTTTCTGATGGCAACAATCCATTCCAGACTGATGCTATCTCCCTCCTCAACGAGTTGCATATTAACAGTTAACATCTTTTTGCTGTACCCCGTGCTCTCTGAAAATAGTAATCCTGAGATATCTGAGTCTATAGGGCTATGTGTTACGGTGTCAATCTTCCATTCTAATATCTGGCTGTTTGCAGAGAGATGATCTACTGTCCCATCCATTCGAACTGACCGCATGATCACACCCGAGCTGGAAGTAATTTCAGATCCTTCGTCGCTGGCACTCGCATAAATTTTTAACGAATCGGCAACCTGGCTGGTGAGTTTTGTTCTCACATATTGGTCGACGACAAAAGCATCCTGGCTCAGTTGGGAGCGTACCAGGGTATCCCTATACATATTCCGTGTAAACATAAGGACTGATGAAAAACCAATCGCAACGATGCTGGAGATAACCGTGGCTATCATAAGTTCTACAAGGGTGGTTCCTCTTGAGCTATGCAGCTGCATTAATAGTCCCAGCCCATTTCTTCTGAGATGTAGGCAGTTAAGCTGTCACTCACATTTCCCGTAGTAAACCAGGATATATATATTTTAATCATATAATAATCAGGTAATTCTGTATCGGTAGGCGCTACTCCATCAGTAGTATCGTCAATTCCAAATACTTCAGTCGTTCTATATGCAGTGAGATTATTGGCCGTAATTAGTTGGTTTGTTTCTGGGAGACTATCAGGCAAGGCCACATATCCCCAATCAATCGCCTGCTCCATACGGGACGCCATATTTATCCAGGCGAGCTGTCGACGAATCCCACGATCAATATCCCAGCGTGAAAAAACCATATACTGGGCAGTACCCATGGCTACTATGGACAGCAATGTTACAGAAAATATTATTTCGATTAACGTGAAGCTACGCTGCGGAAAGCGAGTTCTCAACTTTTTGAATAAAGTATTAGTTAGAATCTTCTTCAACATTCACCCGAGCATGGAATCCTTTATGAAGATAATAATTACTGGCTTTTAAATTAGATGCATCAATCTGCCATGGTTAGCAATATTATCCACTTTGACTGCACCCTAAGACTACTCCCCTGTTCCAGAAATATTCAAACCCATTTCCTCCAAAGTGGCTTTAAGATTTGGTCGGAGAGGCCGACTGAGATTCCTGGCAATAACTCCAGACCAGGCGGCACCATCCAGATTTTTTCCCATGTTGGTATAGTGCTGCGCCAAGGCGTTGTTATGTGCCTCTATTTTTGATTTTGGATTGGACATATCATATTTTTCTTGATGAATAACCAGTTCTGCAGGCAAGCGCGGTTTCTGAGGAGGGATATTATCCTTGTCCGGCCAACCAAGGCACATCCCAAAGGCCACGTAGACATGCAGTGGGAGACCCAATAATTCGGCAACTTTTCGAGGATGATTGCGCATTGCTCCAATCATCACAGCTCCCAACCCCATGGATTCTGCTCCCGTTTGAACCGACATCCCTACCAATGAGGCATCGATGGTCGATATTAAGAAGGTCTCCAGATTGTTTGTCATTTCAGCATCGTGCAAGGCGCAGGCGGATTTAAGCCGATTCAGATCGGCACAAAAGGCCAGGAAGACCGGGCAAGTCTCCACATACTTCTGATTCCCCGCTAGAATTGCCAGTTGCCGTTTCACATCCTGGTCTCTTACTACGATGATGCTGTAAGCTTGCATATTACTACTGGTTGGGGACCTACGTCCTGCTTCCAATATCTGTGTGAGCAATTGCCCAGGGATGTTCTCATCCGTAAATGAGCGTATTGTTACGTGTTGGTTCAGCACTTCTAAGGTTGGGGATGTTTCCATGAGGAGCCTCTATTTATGGAATGTTGATTAAATTTCGAATATGGCCAAATATACACTACAGTTACACAAATTATGAATCAGGATATGAAGCAGATTACTCAAGGTCAGACGATTATAAAAACTTCCCATTCGTCCCAAAATAAGAAGCCCCCGCGTATGAGCAGGGGCTTCGTCAGGCTATTGGCTTGTGGAGGATTGTTTGTTTTAAGCCAACAATCTTATTTTAGATAAAGCATCTTGATAACATCCACATTGCGACCAGACTCAAGTCGGGCAAAGTAGACTCCAGTACTCACCTGATTACCATTTCTATCCATTCCGTACCAGCTGGTTTCATAATCACCCACACTCCGGTAGTCATTCACCAGTTCTACAATCTCCTTACCCAGCACGTCATATACCACCAGGCGAATATCACCATTCTCAGGCAGTGAATACCTGATATGGGTCATGGGGTTAAACGGATTGGGGTAGTTCTGGCTCAGCATAAAGCTTTGAGGTATTTCAACATATTTGGGATCAGCTGCAACGGGTTCCATTGAAGCATAGCCAATCCGATATGCGCTATTAACCGTGGGTACTCCATTGAACCAAACTTTATACCTGCCCTGGTCAAGCAAAACAGCAGGATAGAAAGAGGCCGCTGCATTCCACGAACCTGGCTCACCATAACCTATATCAGGAGCAGCAGTGGAAGCTCTCGTCCAGTTGATACCATTCATTGAATAGGCACGACCTATTCTAGCGGGTTCGGTATTCTCTTTGGCACAATACCACATCCAGAAATAGTCACCATCCCATACCACGGATGACGCATAATACATCCTGCTATCCCAGCCACTTGCACTTGACTCAAATACAGGATCAGCGAGTTTATCCCACACAATACCATCTGTTGAGGTCGCGTATCCAATGGCATAAACGCCACTACTCTCCCCCGTATACCAGGCATGGAACACTGAATCGCGATAAATCACATC
>JABIFG010000035.1 GCA_018650795.1 Fidelibacterota bacterium | reverse complement strand
CCATGTATTTTGGGCTGAAGGGTCTTAACACGACCTCCCAGACACTCTGGGAATCCAGTAATATCACTTATCCCGATTACTGGTATATCATTGTCTGTCAGTAACTTAGCCGTGCCACCCGTGGAAATAATTTCGACACCTTTACTGTTGAGGACCTGAGCTAACTCTAATACCCCGCTTTTATCAGAGACACTGATCAACGCACGTTTCATTCCCTACTCCCTAGATCTTTTTCGTTATATCAATTGTTTATATGTACCTGTCGCCCATGGACTTCAAGCAGTCCTAAAGCGAATAGTCGAACTGCTTCCGGGTAAATCTTCCACTCCGCCTCTTCCATCACTCTTCTCTGCAAAGTTTCGGCATCATCCCCCTGTTTAACCTCCACAGCCTGCTGCAAAATAAGTGGACCAGCGTCAACCTCAGGGGTAACAAAATGGACACTTGCTCCGGTGACCTTACATCCCGTTGACAATACAGCTTCGTGTACTTTTAATCCATAGTATCCTGGTCCAGAGAAAGCTGGGATGAGTGCCGGGTGGACATTCATGACTTTATTCTGAAAGTCGCTAAAAAATCCAGGGCCCAATATGGCCATAAATCCTGCCAGGAGAACCAGATCGATCTTAGCCTCCTTCAGTCTTGCTGCCAGAGCGTCATCAAATGCTGAAGGAGTCTCAAATTGTTTTCTTCCAATAATACTGGTTTCGATATTTGCCTGAGCTGCGCGAGTAAGCGCGAAGGCATTGCTTTTATTAGATATTACTAGCTCTATTTTTGCATTGGGGATGAATCCTGAATCGATGCCATCTAGGATGGCTTGTAAATTTGTCCCGCCCCCTGAAACCAAGACACCTATTCGAAGCATATGGGAGCTTCTCCGCCATCACGTGTTTTAATCTCACCAATTATTGAAGCTTCTTCACCCCCGCTATTCAGGTCCGCGAGGATGACCTCGGCATCTCCAGGATCAACTATCATCACCATCCCGATACCCATATTGAAGGTATTGTACATGGCGTCATCATCGAGTCCTGAAGTCTGCTGGATCAGCTTGAATATATTGTGGTGTGGCCACGATCCTTTTTTTATCACAGCTTGAAACTGATCGGGATAGGCTCGAGGAATATTCTCAATAAAGCCACCCCCTGTGATATGTGCAATGGCATGAATCGAATGATTTTCCATCACGTTCAGGACTGGTTTAACATAAATTTTTGTTGGAGTGAGTAAGGTTTCACCCAGAGTCGAATTGCCAAAGCTTTCATTCCAGCGATCCTCGGGGAAAAGTTTCCTGACCAGTGAAAAACCATTGGAGTGGACTCCTGAGGATGCCAGACCAATAATCACGTCTCCAGCCTTAACAGACTTACCATCAATCATCTTGGGCTGATCGACCATGCCCACGGTAAACCCGGCTACATCATATTCACCCCTGGCGTAAAAACCAGGCATCTCGGCAGTTTCTCCACCTACCAGGGCGGCACCACTCTGGCGGCAACCTTCTGCAATCCCGGCGACAACACCTTCTATCTGTTCAGGCTCAAGTTTCCCTGTGGCTATATAGTCCAGGAAAAAAAGTGGTTTCGCACCGACACAAATGATATCGTTTACGCACATTGCGACACAATCAATCCCAATACTATCATGCTTGTTAAGTGCAAAGGCTAGTTTGAGTTTAGTACCCACTCCATCAGTTCCTGAGACCAGGATCGGTTGGGTCATTCCAGTAACATCTGGAGCAAACATCCCCCCAAATCCACCAATTCCGCCCAGTACTTCAGGTCCATGAGTAGATTCTACATCTTTTTTGATGCGCTGAACAGCTTCATAACCTTTTTCAATATTTACACCAGCATCTTTATAATCAATGCTCATTTGACATCCTCAACAGGAACGGGGTATTTCCCATCAAAGCATGCCATGCAGGTTCCCAGACCTGATTTCTTTAGACAATCAGCTAGGCCCTCATGTGAAAGGTAGGATAAACTATCAGCACCAATTTCAATACCAATGTCCTCTATTGGTTTTTTCGCTGCGATAAGTTTGGATTGGTCAGGTGTATCGATGCCATAAAAACAGCTGTATTTCACTGGCGGACTCGTAATCATCACATGAACTTCTGTGGCGCCAGCTCTTCGGAGAGATTTGACAATCCTGGTGATGGTTGTACCACGGACAATGGAATCATCGATCATTATAACACTCTTGCCCTCAACATTGCGCCTGATAGGAGAAAGTTTGAAGTTTACTCCGATCTCGCGCATATCCTGTTTTGGACTGATAAAGGTGCGACCTATATAGGCATTCCTGTAGAAACCTTTATCAAATGGAACACCCGAGGCCTGTGAGTAGCCCAAAGCTGCTGATGTTCCGGAATCAGGGATATCGATGACAATATCTGCCTTGCGACCAGTTTCCTTAAAGAGCCGTTTACCCATATTTATTCTGGCTTCATATACATTGAGACCATCAATGACAGAATCCGTTCTGGCGAAATAGACATATTCGAAGGAGCAAATATGAGTTGTGCTCACTTCTGTTTGCTCCGAGTGGATACCATTGGCATCTACACAGATAATCTCACCAGGCTTAACATCCCGAATGATATCACCCTTAACGGAGTCAATGGCGCAACTCTCTGAAGCGAAAACGAAAGAACCATTCATACGACCCATAATGAGAGGTCTCAATCCCATGGGATCACGAAAGGCATACAATTTATCTGGTGTCAGGAGCAGAATGGAATATCCACCGCGGATCATGGACATGGTCTTCTTGACCGCCTCAGTCATATCCTCAGTTTCAATGGCGTTCTTTGCCACCAACTTAAGGATAGTTTCGGAGTCCGTGCTGGATTGGAAGGTTGCTCCCTGAGCTTCAAGGTCACTCATTAACTCACTGGTATTCACAAGGTTACCGTTATGAGCTAAAGCCATTTGTCCCTGTGAGCTGACAATAACAACAGGCTGCGCATTTTCGTAAGTAGTCCCACCAGTTGTGCTGTATCGGACATGACCAATTCCATGAGCACCTTGGAGAAAATTCAGTAACTTGGGATCGAAGACCTCCTGTACCAGACCTTCATCCTTATAGTAGTTGATCTGTTCTCCGTCACTGACAGCGATACCAGCACTCTCCTGCCCTCTATGTTGCAGGGAGAAAAGTCCGTAGTAGACTAACTTCGATGTATCTTCTGGTCTTGTGTTGTAGATACCAAAGACACCACATTCTTCATTCAGTTTATCGCGCATAGATCAACTATCAGTTTTCATTAATTTATCAAAACTAGTGGTAAAGGATGTTTTGCAGTCCTCAACCAAGATATCGATGAGCTTTGCATCCAAATTATGGATAATGATCTGCTTAGACTTTGTTACCCTACCTATAACAGCTGCTTCAAGACCTTTCTGAGAAGCGAGTTCAACAATTTTATCAGTTGCAGACTCATCTGCTGAAAGCATGAAACGAGTCTGACTTTCACCAAACAGAAGTGCATCTGATCTAATATCGAGATCCAGGGAAATATTGGCACCCAGCTCACCAGCGATACAAGATTCTGCCAATGCAACCGCCATACCACCATCCCCCAAATCGTGGGCACTGTTCACCAGGCCTTGACGGATGATATCAAGTATATAGTCCTGTGCTTTTCGTTCTAGCTCGAGATCCAACTCAGGTACCTCTCCAGAAACCAGATCATGGATAACATCCAGATATTCTGATGCCCCAAGTTCTTCCTTAGTCTCTCCGATCAGGATGATAAAATCACCTTCACCTTTAAATTCCATAGTCATGACATGGTCAAGCGATTTCACCAGTCCCGTCATACCAATAATGGGAGTTGGATAAATCGCTCCAAACTCAGGGGTCTGATTATATAGGCTTGCGTTACCGCCAATAACTGGTGTATCAAGCGCCCTACAGGCCTCACTGATGCCAATAATAGATTGCTCCAATTGATAATAGACTTCAGGCTTCTCGGGATTTCCAAAATTTAAACCATCTGTTATGGCAATCGGCTCGGCACCTGAAACTACCTGGTTTCTAGCTGACTCAGCAACAATACTCTGGGCACCCCGTCTGGGATTCAAATAGCAATAGCGACCATTGGAATCCATGGTGATGCCAATGCCCTTATCGCGACCTTTAATACGCAAAATAGCTGCATCAGAACCTGGTTTAACTATGGTATTCATTTGAACTCTGTGATCATATTGCCTGTAGACCCATTCTTTAGAACAAATATCTGGGGCGCCTAGCAGTTTCACCAAGACTTCATTCAAATCTGAGGGTTGTGCAACCTGTTTATTTTTGAATGCTCTTGTTTCTTTTAAATGAGGTGGTTCGACAGCATCAAGAATATATGTCGGTGCATCCATGAGGGACCAAACCGGTACTTCTCCAACTGTTACACCATCTTCCAGAACCCGGTACAACCCATCATCGGTAACGTGACCGATCACAACGGCATGTAAATCCCATTTATGAAAAATCTTATTGACCTTGTCTTCCATGCCCTTTTTAACAATTAGTAGCATGCGTTCCTGCGATTCAGAAATCATGACCTCTTCTGGGCGCATGGCTTCTTCACGTTTGGGAACGAGAGCTACATCAATTTCAACACCATTGCCGGCTTTACTGGCGGTTTCCACTGAGGAAGATAAAATACCTGCAGCGCCCATATCCTGGACACCAACAACGTAATCTTTTTCAAATACCTCGAGGCAGGCTTCGATGAGGAGTTTTTCCATGAAGGGATCGCCCACTTGAATGGCACCACGATCTTCATCATTTTCCTCTTCAAGGTCTTTGGAGGCAAAGCTGGCTCCACCCATCCCATCTCGACCAGTAAGATTGCCCACAATCATCAAACTGTTACCAACACCTGTGGCGATAGCTTTTTTGATTTGAGATTTTTTCATAAAACCAACACACATGGCATTTACCAGAGGGTTGCCTTTATAGGCATTAGAAAACCTTACTTCTCCACCTACCGTGGGAACACCCACACAATTGCCATACTCGCCAATACCCCGGATGACTTCCGAGATGAGCCAACGGGTATGACCTTTTTCGCCAGGATGTCCAAAATGCAAGGAGTTCAGAGACGCGATGGGATAAGCACCCATTGCAAGGATGTCCCTGATGATGCCACCTACTCCTGTGGCTGCTCCCTGAAAAGGTGCAATAGCCGAAGGGTGGTTGTGGCTTTCAAGCTTAAAGGTAATTACCTCATCATCATCGATATCCACTATGCCAGCATTTTCACCAGGTCCCTGTACAATACGAGGGCCCGTAGTTAAAAAATGCTCAAACAGGGGGCGTGTATGCGTGTAGCCACAATGCTCAGACCACATCTGGGCATAAAGGGCTAATTCCACTGTATTGGGTTCACGTCCCATATGCTTGGTTAATAATTCATATTCAGAGTCAGTTAGACCTGCTTTACGCCAAATCTTTTCTTCCATGCCAGCCTTCTTTTCGCTCATATGATCCGCTCTAACCGTGTTTCGCTTCGAGGTGTTTTAGCATTGAGACAAAAACCCCCTTGCCATTGCTTAAACCCAGAACACTGTCTGCACTACGCTCAGGATGGGGCATCATCCCAACAACATTCCCTGTCCGATTAATAATTCCAGCAATGCTGTTAATGGAGCCATTAGGATTGGTTTTCTCACTCACTTCACCTTCAGGATTGCAATAGCGGAAAAGAATCTGTCCATTGGATTCCATCTCGGCAATGGTATCAGGGGCAGCATAGTAATTACCTTCATTATGAGCGATGGGGAAAACAACTACATCCCCAGCTGCATATTCGCTTGTAAAGGGCGTGTCTGCATTGTCAACTTTCAAGTTCTGATCCTGACACAAGAATTTGAGTCCGCGATTTTGGAGCAGGCTACCTGGCAACATTCTGGATTCAGTCAATATCTGAAAACCATTACAGATACCAATTACCAAACCTCCATTGGCAGCAAATTCCTTTACTGCAGTCATAGCAGGTGAAAGATGTGCAATGGCTCCAGGGCGTAAATGATCTCCGTAAGAGAATCCACCTGGAATGATTATGGCGTCCACATCTCCCAGATCGGTGTCCTTGTGCCACAAGTATTTGACCGGTTTACCCAGAATCTTATCAACGGCGTGAAAGCAATCTTCAGCGCAATTAGAACCAGGAAATAAAAGGACTCCCCAATTCATCAGACCTCCTTGATCTCAAAGCTGTAGGATTCTACGACAGGATTGGCCAACATTTTATCACACATATCATGGACAGAAGCTTCTGCAGTTGCCATGTCAGTCATCTCCAGGTCCATTTCGAGCTGTTTACCAATACGGACTTTTTTGACCTTGTCAAAACCGATGGAATCCAGACCGTTCTGAACGGCTCTTCCCTGGGGATCAAAGATTCCTTTTTTCAACATGACAGTTACGATTGCTTTTAGCATATTTCGCCCTTCATTGTTAGTTTTCAGATTGAATATCCGTTCATATATCTGAATTAAGTGTGCTGTCTAATCGCGTTATTAGTCAATTGCATTTAGTTTTTTGTACAACGCTTTGTTTTTACAGTTCAGGAAGTAGTCAACCTCGCGTCTGGCAATATCTGCAACTTCTTGTTTGTATCCCTCTCCGCTTCCCTCGTCTGTAATAAATTTTTTGATCACAAGATATTTTTCTTCCTGTATTTCCATGAACTCTCTATCCACAACGGGTGTCTCCGGGTATAAACCCTTTTCCTGGCCCCGTTTGAGTATATCGGTGAAATTTTCACCTGTTTGAGCAGCTTCTTTTTTGGTCTTATTGACTGCTGCATACCAGTCGTCATGGACTAAGATATAATAGTCTCTCATGGCTTGCTTGTTGAAATTTACGATATAGTTGTGACCCTCAACATTGCAGGTCAACGTTGCCCGAACTGAGTCTGTATCGAGTGTATCTACAAAAACAAGATTCTGTCCATCCCTGGCAATCTCCCACTTCAAATCCCAAAGGTTAAGACCCATCCGGTTGAATATTCTATGCACCATGAAGGATGCTAAAATAGCTCGTACCAGCGATTCTGAGAACAATTCACCACCTATACCTGAGATAAGCAGTGCTTCCTGTCTGGAAATATTCCGGTCCTCAGGTTCATACTTTGTAGTCAGGTCAATCAGTGGAGCATCAAAAGTCTGCCAGGGAACAAGTTCATCTGCGACACCCAGTTCTCTCAAATATGCTTTTTTGCCCGAACCGCTTTGAGCATTGTACTTTCTTAAGATCGAAGACCCGCTAGTTACTCCGAAGCGAACTATCTGTTCGAGTGGAATGACGAATTGATCATTTCCGTAATACTTTTCATAATCAAAAAGATGTGATTTTCCGAAAATGACGGATTCAGGTTTGTAAATATTGTATTTCTTGATCAAGGTCAAGTTACTGAGTTCTTGTGGAAACGAGTCTGCGTACAGTTTTTCATCATCAGGACCAATCATTCCCCGATGGTGAGTTTTAAGACCTGTAGATTTAATTTTCTCTAGCATTTCCAGAATGATTGCTTCGTTCTGGAAATAATCTTCACCCCAATGCGCTTTGATATAAGATTCTATGTCTCCCCACTCATTCACATCCATGAGTGAACGATATACCAAATGGCGGAAGCCTGCTCGTACGGTGTCGCTGCCTTTTATCTCAAAGATCGTCCCGACGTCAAATACAGAACCACCCATACTGGTTTCACTGACCAGGGACCCTGGGTAATCATTCACTGAATAAAGTTTCTGGACAGAGCCATTGTAATATGGATTGACACGATCAAACTTTATTGTAGGATTACTTTCAGACATATCTCAATTCCCTTATCAGTATTTCACAATTCGCAAAGCGAATCCGATTACTTATTGTACTTTTCTTGAATGTTACGATCTTTTTCTAACACAGCATCTCTCATCTCAATCCTATGCTCTTCTAGTTTGCGACCAATTTCAGGATATTTGAGTGCTAAAATCTGAGCCGCCAGTAAAACGGCATTGTCGCTGGCATTGATACCCACAGTGGCAACTGGAATTCCTCCAGGCATTTGAACAATGGAGTATAGGGCATCGACCCCATCAAGACTGGCTCGAATGGGCAACCCTATCACAGGCTTAACTGTTTGGGCGGCAATTACTCCTGGTAGATGAGCTGCCTTTCCTGCACCGGCAATAACCAACTCTATGCCTTTTTCATCAAAACTTTTGATATATGATTCTACAGCTTCATGGGTACGATGCGCCGATAGAATTCTTAGCTCAAATTCCAATCCCAGTTTTTCAATAATTTTAAAGCCTTTGTCTAGAACTGGAAGATCACTGTCGCTTCCCAGAATAATTGCAATTTTAGCCAATTTATAATTCTCCCGTTTAATTAGATATGAGTCATTTCATCTGCTGTGAACACGCGCTCACAATACTGACACGCAAGATCTCGGCTTGAGCTGTCATCCAGGTTAAAAATAGTCGTCATGGGCTCAGCATTGGTTATACACTTTGGGTTGGGACATGAAACTAAGCCCTCAATTCGCTCAGGAATCTGAACTGTCGACTTCTGAGCCACCTTAAAGTCTCTGATAATACTTACTTTAGCATCAGGTGCAATCAGTGCAATGCTATTAACTTCATTCTGAGTTAATTCCCGGCCTTCAATTTTGATGATATCTTTCTTTTTCATCACCTTGCTGGAAAAATTCATACCCATCATGACAACATCTGTTGACCTGGGTTTTAAAATAGCCAATACCCTTTGAACTCTACCAGCAGGAATATGGTCGATGACTGTCCCATTTTTAATTGGGTCTACTTTTAATTCTTTCATTATTTAGCCTCCCCCAGTAAGGTAGCCAGAATCGCTTGTCGCATATAAACACCATTCTCAGCTTGATCGAAATAGTAGGCATATTTTGTGGAATCCACATCTGTAGTAATCTCATTAACCCGGGGCAACGGATGCATGACCTTCAGATTGTCTTTGGCATTTTCAAGCAAATCTGCGGTAATAATATAGGCGTTCTTCACCTTCTCATATTCCTCTCGGTCAGGAAAGCGCTCACGCTGGATGCGTGTGACATACATTATATCAATGTCACTGACTATTTTATCAAGTTTTTTAGTCTCCTTGAACTGGATATTCATCTTTCTCAGGTCACTGAGGATATGTGGGGGCATTCCCAGAGATTTTGGTGAAACAAAATGGAATTCTGGTTTAAAGGGAGCTAATGCGTAAGCTAATGAATGGACCGTTCTACCGTATTTCAAATCTCCAACAAGAGCTAGTTTCAAGCCTTTGAGAGTTCCTTGAGATTTCTGTATGGTATAGAGATCCAGAAGAGACTGTGTGGGATGTTGATTGGCCCCATCCCCTGCATTTACAACGGGGACATCCACTTGTTCAGAAACATAGCGAGCGGCACCTTCCATAGGATGACGTATCACAATGATATCCGAATATCTCGCCATTACTTTGGCTGTATCCGCCAGCGTCTCACCTTTTTCAACTGAAGTTCCACTGGTACCAACCATGGCAATCACTTCTCCACCCAGACGTTTCATCGCCGATTCGAATGACATTCTGGTTCGAGTTGAAGCCTCGTAAAACACAGCTGCCATGACCCGGCGAGATAGATCAATCTGACTGGGATCTTTTTCCAAACTTTCAGCCAACTTTAAAAGCTGGATGGTCTTATCCGCGCTGAGATCACGCATGGAAATAAGGTGTTTCATTCAGTCCCCTTTATTTATTCTTGGATTGAAAGGCATTCCAGGCTGCCTCTCTATACCGTTTTGCTTCTGCACCAGGATTAGTGCTGGCCACGATTCCCCTACCAACGATGATGGCATCTGCACCACCAGCAATGGCTTTCTCTACAGTAAGATATTGTTGTCCAAGACCATCTCCGGTCGTATCCAGATTTACACCAGGCATGAGAAGCAGTTGATCCTGGGGTATTTTGTTTCTGAAACGTTTAATATCTTCAACATCAGCACCATGACCGATATAACCACTCACACAGTCTTTACGTCGCTTGCCAATTTCCAGGACTTGCCGCGTATAAGTTTCTGAGATGAGGTTCCCCTTGGCACTCATACGGGCTAGCAGGAAACCGGATCTGGGGACATCCAGATCGCCAAATAGCCCATCCAGGATGGCTTCACCGGCAATCATATGCACCGTTACATACTCGGCCCACTCGGCAATCTTGTATACTCCAGAGCGGAATTGTTTACGAACTGTACTACCAATATCGGCAAATTTGCGATCTTCAAAAATGATGAAGTCATGTTTTTCAGCCAGGGCTTTCAGACGCGGAACGAAGCTGCCATTATAGTCTTTGAGAATATCAACATGGGTCTTAACCATAAATATCTCTGGACCTGTAGCTTCCAGAATCTCAAAGAAGCTTACTGTATCCTCCACATCCAGGGACAAAACCAAATTGGATTTTTTTCTGAGGATTGCATCCATGAGCTTTCTGGTCATGGGTGATGTGGTCGAGTTGACACGATCAGTAAAATTTTGTAAGGGCTTCTCAACCGGTGTGGCGACAAAATCGCGGACTTTTTGAGCGAGATCCGCATCGAGTTTCCCTTCGGCACCCAAAATAGATATCATATCATCGACTGTGATAATTGAGCTCAGCTTGTATCCCTTGGTGGCCAGTATTTCCTCACCATTATAGCTGCGGTCAATTAAACAGACAAAATCTTCTACTTTAAGCCCGGCCCGCTCCATGCCTTCAGCCGCTTCAAATTTACTCTCTCCTGTAGTGATGAGATCGTCGATTATGAGACAGGTCTGACCTTCCTCAAAATGACCCTCAATCAATTTTCCTGTACCGTATGCTTTTACTTCTTTTCGCTGATAAACCAGGGGTGTGTCCAATTCTACCGATACCTGAGCTGCCAGAGGAAGTGCGGTATATGGTATTCCTGTGATCACATCAAATTTTTTGTCAGCCAGTTCAGCTTTAATCAGGGAAACAATATTCTTAATAATGCCGGGATAAGAAATGATGCTTCTTAAATCAATGTAGAAGGGTGAAGTGGCACCGGACTTTAGTTTGAATTCACCAAATTTTAATGCGCCGATCCGGTGTAGATCGAGGATTAATGTCTTTTTGCCAGTTTCCACTAAATACTCTCCATTCGTTCTATTAGCTCATTACGTTTAACCGCTGAGATCGCAAAGAGTGCGAATTGGCCTTACATCGACTATCTCTGTGCACTTGGCGTTCTTTTCGGTTAAAAATCTTTATTAAAATCATATCGTTATCTTATGCCCGGTTTTTCCACGATGTGACACGCCAAAATCATCCAAGCCATCCAAAGTCTCATTGTCAACAATTGGACCTTCCATACAGAGGATGAAACCAGTTGGGTCCATGACGCAGGACCCACAGACACCCACACCACATTTCATATAGCGTTCCAGGTTTACTTCATAAGGTAGAGCATGTTTTTTAGCAACTACCACAGCTGCTTTCATCATCTTTTCTGGTCCAGAGATATAAACCCGATCAAAGGAATCATGCTTCAGTATGTTTTCCATGACACCAACGCTGGTTCCTTTGTGTCCCAGCGAACCATCGTCTGTGGCTACATGGGATTGATGACACAGAATTTCAAAGTCATCCACATAAAGTAAATCTTCTGCTGTACGAGCTCCATTAATATTCACTAGCCGGGTGACCCCATCTTCGCGAAGTTTTTTTGCCAGAAAACGCAGTGGTGGAGTAGCATACCCTCCTCCCACCATGAGAATATTGCCTGTTTTCCGCGTAAAGGATTGCCCATAAGGACCACGCACTGAAACCAGCTCACCATCTTTCATTTTAAAGAGGCGATCTGTGAAGGGTCCAATATTCTTAATGGTCATAGAGAATGAATTCTCATCCACATCCTGAATGGAAAAGGGTTTCTCTCCCTGACTAAAGATCGTGAGCATGATAAACTGTCCAGGTTCAGCGTTAAGCTTACCATTAAAGGTGAAGGTGCGGAGGGAGGTGTTTTCTTCGCGGATCGCGGCTATGGGCAGGGTTTGACGATCACACTTCAAGATCAATTTTCCTCTAGAATTCCTATGAGATCCGAATACTCAGCATATCCATGGACCTCCATGAATGTTTCCATTTCGTCGCGGATAGATTTAAAAACCTCGAGACCATGGTCATATACAGCTGAGCCGATTCCTATGGCGCCGGCTCCTGCCATCATCATCTCTATGGCATCCAACCCGGTGCTCACACCACCCGTCCCTAAAATAGGAATATCGACAACCTTAAAGGCATCATGAATGAGCTTGATAGCCAAAGGCTTGATGCATGGTCCAGAAATACCCCCGATATTGTTTCTTAGAACTGGACGTTTAGCCACTGCATCGACGACCATACCGTGACCCAGGGTATTGATCATCGTGAGTCCATCAGCGCCGGCGGCTTCCGTCAGTTTGGCTATGGCTGAGATATCGTTGGCGTTTGGAGATAGCTTTGCCAGAACCGGTATGGTACTCACAGCTTTAACAGCGGAGACAATCTCAGTAATTTTATCTGGCATCAGGGCAAAGGGTCGTTTGAATTCATCTTCAACATTGGGACAGGATAAATTGAGTTCCAGAATATCGGCACTTGAGTCATTGACTGCTTTTGAAAGCTGAACAAAGTCTGCAGCATTGGCCCCAAAGACGCTAACAATGACAACGCCATCGATCCCAGCATGGAATTTTTCGACTTCCTCAAGACCTTCAGCAATACCTGGATTCGTGAGACCCACAGAATTAATTAAGCCACCATTAAATTCGGCAATAATGGGACCTTCATGTCCTTCTCGTGGTTCAATACTTAATGATTTGGTGGTGACCATTCCCGCGCCATCACGGATGACCCGCTGAAGCGAAGAGAAAGAGATACCGAGTATGCCAGATGCGAGGGTGAGAGGGGTCGAAATTTCCTTACCCAGAAAACGCAAATCGACCTATCCTGCAAAATATTAGAGACACGGATTTTCTTGGGGAAATTGAAGGGGGTGGTAATGGATTTTGAGCCCTTATCACGTTGCTAAAATAGAAAATATTTATGCAGGTCAAAGGTCGATTTTCACTTATTTCAAATTCATTTTTTATTTTTGAAAAAGCCCTCAGACTTTCTTCATCAAAATGATTTGACTGCCCTTCTACGCCGATTATATTGATGATCCCCTCGCTCGGCAGTTGGTACATGTAGCAGAGGGAAAAATGAAATTTGTAAGGGGCCTTAGCTCAGTTGGGAGAGCGCTTGACTGGCAGTCAAGAGGTCATCGGTTCGATCCCGTTAGGCTCCACACTCCTGCGTTTCACTTCGTTCAACTACGGAGTGCAGGCAACCCTTAAAGTCTTAGTAAGTAATTACTAAGACTTTTTTGTTTTTAAGAATTATGATTTTCACAGTCTACATATTAGAAAGCGAAACAACTGGCAAACTCTACATTGGTCAGACAAATGATATAAAACGACGTCTGAACCAACATCATAGAGGTTATGTATCGTCGACTAAGAATCGAGGTCCTTGGAGTTTACTTAAAACCATTGAATTGAAAACACGATCAGAAGCAGTTCAGTTGGAACGGAGACTCAAGAGAATGAAGAACCCAAGTAGAGTTAAATCTTTTCTGAAAAATTATCACCTCGGAATGTCTCAGCTAAATATTCTTCTTCTAATTTTTGTAATTTTTATTGGCGTGATGAGTATCTGTCCATCTGCAGCTTGCTCCTGAATCTTCAACACTACATCCATCCCCTTTATGACATGACCAAATGCTGCAAAGCCCTGACCATCCGGATTTCTTTTGCCCATGTAATCCAGTTCTGGCTGATTCCCAATGCATATGAATATTTCTGAACTTGCACTACCAACTTCTGCCCTTGCCATGGAAATGGTTCCATTCTCATGGAGTATCCCTGTTTCAGCGCTTGTCTCATGTTGAATTGGAGCCAGGCGTAACGGGCTATCTTCAACTCCTATCCCGCCCTGGATCACCTCTATTTTCACATCCTTAATTGGCTGGTTATCCATCCTCACGACCCGGTAAAAAGTGGAGCCTACGAATCTTTTTTCATCAACATATCTTAAAAAGTTGCTTGCAGTAATTGGTGCATTTTCCAGATCGATCTCAAGAACAATATCACCTAACTCTGTTTGCATCACGACTCTTGGTTGAGGGCTCCTGGTAGACATACCAATGTGCGAACAAGAAGTGAACGGGAGACTAATGAGCAAGACGAGCGATATTTGGAGATAGATTTTATAATCACGGACCATGGTAACCCTCACAACTACTTTTATATATTGTTAATCATGTTCGGAATGTAGCTGGCACCACTAAAAATTCAATAATTACTGCCCCTCATTCATCAAAATTGCTATTGTCTAGCATTCCCACTTTTGAGAATTACCTTCAACGTAATGCTTAAGTATTGGCGAAAACTTTTAGACACGGCTCGATTTTTCCATTTGGGATGGCTACTACTAGCCAGCTTCAGCGTTATTCTTTTCATCTTAGGTGTTTGGGAAATCCTGGAACATCAAATATTCAAGGAAACCCTGGCTGCATCAGCGGCTATTGGTCTTGCCGTAAGAGGATTCCTTGTCTTTATCCTCCTGGCAGGCTGGACGATCTGGATCGTGTATCATTTTCGGATTCAACTCGTTGATCAATTATCAGATACTGAGAGTCGTTATAAAAACATCGTCGAGAATTCCGCAGATGCTATCATTACTATTGGCGATGACAACCGGATACAGAGCTGGAATAGAGCTGCAGAACGACTTTTTGGCTGGACAGCTAATGAGGCCATTGGGGAAGCGATAGGAATCATGATTCCTCGAAAACTTCTTCAAGCCGGAGAATTACTATGTCTAGCCTATGGTCTTACCAAAGCTGATGAAGTAAAAAACTACCAGACTGAGCGATTAGATAAAAGGGGCAGAACCATTCCAGTAAACCTGACAGAATCGGCCTTGCTATCAAATGGGAAGGTCTTAGGTCGCTCGCAGATCATCAGAGACATCTCTGAGTTGCAAACTATTGAGCACCAGATGCGCCAATCCGACAGGCTGGCTACTGTGGGACAGTTAGCGGCTGGTGTAGCCCATGAGATTGGTAATCCCCTCACATCTATTTCGTCTCTTGTACAGCTCCTAGAGCGTAGAATGCAAAGCCCAGATCACATTGGGAAATTGGATCGTATCCGCAGCAATATTGAAAGAATTACTAAGATAGTACGTGAGCTGGTAGATTTTACCCGTCCTCAAGCCACTGATGTTCAAGCTGTTCAAATCAATGATGTGGTACAAAATGCAGTTGGTCTAATGTCTTATGACAATCGTAGTCAGAAAATAAAAATTGATCTGAATCTGTCCCCCAACCTTCCAAGAATCAAAGCCTCACCTGATAAACTGCATCAAGTCATCGTTAACCTGCTGGTCAACGCTTTTGATGCTATGAAGGAAAATGGCGATAAGATTCTGATCACCACATCAGCAAATACCTCCTCTATATCTATAAATGTGACGGATAATGGTGGCGGAATGAATTCTGAGGTTATGGATAAAATATTTGAGCCTTTCTTCACGACCAAAGATGTGGGAAAAGGGACAGGTCTGGGACTATCTGTAAGCCATGGTATCATTAATAGCATGAAGGGATCTTTGAACGTAAGCAGTTCACCTGGTGAAGGAGCTACTTTCCTCATCGAAATACCGAAGGAATCTTAAATATGAATACATCCATCCTCATTGTAGATGATGAACAGGAAATCCGAGACTCACTATCTGAAGTGTTAACCGATGAAGGGTTTTTAACCTATACAGCCGAGAATGGTGCTGTGGCTCTAGAGATGATGAAAGAGCTGCATTACGATATCATCATTTCAGACATTAAAATGCCCGAACTTGATGGCGTCACGCTGCTCCAAAAGGTGAAGGAGCAGGCTCCAGATACTTTTGTCATTCTTGTCACTTCCTATGGATCTACTGAAACTGCTATAGACGCAATGCGCTTAGGAGCCATTGATTACATTCTTAAGCCCATCGATTTTGATGAACTTATCATGAGAATAAAGAACATTGATCTCCATAAAGAACTTTTACGTGAAGTTCGCTTCCTGAGACAACAAATTTCAGCCCAATACAATTATGAGCATATCATTGGTGAGAGCATCGCCATGAAACGCATGTACAAACTCATTGATAAGGTGGCACCTTCAACATCAACAGTTCTGGTGGCAGGTCGCAGTGGCACTGGAAAGGAACTTGTGGCTCGTGCTATCCATGCTCGTTCTGAACGGGCGCACAGACCGTTTGTAGCCATTAATTGTGGTGCTATTCCAGACACCCTTTTCGAGTCTGAATTATTTGGCTATAAAAAGGGTGCCTTTACAGGCGCATCCAAGGATAAGGATGGTGTTTTCAAAGCCGCTGCTGGTGGGTCTCTATTTCTTGATGAAGTGGGAGAGATTCCACTCCAGGTTCAGGTCAAACTTCTCCGCGTCATCGAGATGCGAGAGATCAAACCCCTGGGAAGCAATACAATTATCCCCGTAAATGTCCGTCTTATAGCCGCCACCAACCGTGATCTTGTCAAAGAAGTTGAAAAAGGCACTTTCCGTGAAGATCTATACTACCGCCTGAATATTATTGAAATTTACCTTCCAGCATTGTCTGAAAGAAAAGATGACATCCCGCTCCTCGTCACCCATTTTGTGAATAAATATAATAATGAACTTAAGAGACGCATCATCGGAGTTGACAACGATGCCATGAAGAGTCTGGTGAATTATAATTGGAAGGGTGAAGTACGAGAGCTTGAAAATATTATTGAAAGAGCAGTTCTATTAAGCGATGGTGACATGATCTCACTAGAGGATTTACCTGAACGTACAACAGAAAGTTCAGGATCGGGCTATCCGGATAGTCTTAAGGAAGCCAGCCGCAGTTTCGAACGAAAGCATATTCTCCATATGCTTGAAAAATGTGAGGGTGATAAGGCTAAAGCCGCAGATATGCTGGGAATTGGCCTGAGTAGTCTCTACCGCAAAATAGATGACCTCGAAATTGACAGCGAAAGCGATTGATTTTGTAACAAACTTGAATTCAGTGTGTCAAAGTATACGCTACATTGAAAATGAATGATTCGCTAACACCCCATAATAAGGGTGTAGCTTTAATAAAATACTGGAGAGATCATGTCTGAACAGAACCATAAAGAAGTCATAATCATTGGATCAGGACCAGCCGGATTAACGGCAGCTATATACGCTGCTAGAGCCAATCTGGAACCCATCATTTTTGAGGGTGATCAACCTGGCGGTCAGCTAACCACTACAAATGATGTTGAAAATTACCCAGGATTTGAAGAAGGTATTACAGGACCTGAGTTAATGGACGTCATGCGTAAGCAGGCTGTTCGATTTGGAGCCGTTTCAAAATTTGAATATGTCACTAGAGTTGATTTTTCAGCTAAACCTCACAAGGTTAGCGTTGGTGACAAGGAATACACAGCTGATGCTGTCATTATTGCTACAGGTGCATCTGCCAGATATCTGGGACTGCCTTCCGAACAAAAGCTGAAGGGCTTTGGTGTCTCAGCCTGTGCCACCTGTGATGGATTTTTCTATCGCGACAAGGAAGTATTTGTCGTAGGTGGTGGTGATTCAGCACTTGAAGAAGCCGGCTTTTTAACAAAATTTGCTTCAAAGGTTTATCTGGTTCACAGAAGAGATGAGTTTCGCGGTTCTAAAATTATGCGCAAGCGAGTTCTGGATAATCCCAAGGTTGAAGTTCTCTGGAATACTACTATCGATAAAGTTCTTGGGGAACCTGATCAGGGTGGAGTTGTCGGTGCCATTTTAAAGGATACGGTCACCGGAGAAACCAGAGAGCAGGCCATTGATGGTATATTCATGGCCATTGGTCATTCACCGAACACCCAGGTATTTAAGGATTATCTTAGTACTGATGAAACAGGCTATCTCATCACCAAACCAGATTCTACGGCCACTGATATTGAGGGTGTGTTCGCAGCAGGTGATGTGCGTGACCATGTCTATCGTCAAGCCATCACGGCAGCCGGTAATGGCTGTATGGCGGCCCTGGAGGCCGAGCGCTATATCACCGAGATGGATGATTAAAATCTAAACTAATTGTTAGACAAAAAAACGAGGATGAAAGTCCTCGTTTTTTTTTACCAGAGCTCTAAACTTTTTCCAGAAAAAATATTAATCCATAATTTCCTGAAGGTGCACTGTCAAAGTACCCTCTCCCGTTTCAGTCAATTCCTGCTTTAATTCTTCAATAAGTATGGCTGATTGGAAAAAGTCTGTTCTTTTAAAAGTACGAGAACCAAAACATTCAACAAATAGTTGATCCACTTTCTGCGGAGTAAATATGGTCTTGTGGTAAATATCGTCAGGATGATTTAGTGGAAAACTCAATATCAAAGACCCCCCTCGCTTTAAAGAGGAGATTAAGGCTAACATACCTGCTTTAGGATCATCTAAATGTTCAAGTGTCTCAAAAGATATAATCGCATCAAATTCTCCCAGACTGGCCACCTTTTGAATGGGAAGTTGCTCAAACGTTCCAGTATAGTTCTGGCTCGCGTATTGAAGTACGGAACCATCTAAATCTATTCCCACATAATCGCAATCTTTGAGAAACACTGAACCGTACCCACTTCCGCAGGCAGCATCAAGAACTCGTGAGCCGGGTGCAATAAACTTCCCAGCCAGACGATATCGTTCGATATGTTTAACGGTAATAGGTGAAATAAACATCTGCACATCGCGATGCAAAATGTGCTTCCTGAAAAGATGATAAAATCGAATGATGGAGTAACTTAATGTTTTAATTTTCATAAATAGATCAGCGAAGCACAGCTATTTTCTGACTGGCTGCCTCTCCTTCGTCATTGAATAAAAATAGAATGTAAACTCCACTACCGACCTTATCCCCTGCAGCATCTCGTCCGTCCCACTGTGCTTCATAACCCTGGACAGCGTCATTCAGATAGGTTAGTTCTTTCACCAATGTGCCCTGGACAGTTAAAATCCTAACGGAAGAATTGTCCATTAATCCCTGGATAATGACTTGCTCATGAATATCAGGATTAAAGGGTTGTGGATAAATATGAATGCTAGAATAAGTTTCTTTGGGAGTGGCAAATGGTGTATTCAGCACCGAAATCCCTTTGGGGGTAGAGAAATAGGATTGACCGGTCTCAGCATTGAAGCCGGCTGAATAGATTTCGTTGTCCAACAGACCTGAATTTCCAGTGTTGTACCCATATCCTCCGTTAATCCACCTCCCGTTATCCTGCAACACGTGCAAACCAGCGTTGGAAGATAAAAACCAATGATTACCGCGTTGATCAATTTCAATTCCGGTAACATTGTAGTCCGTCAGCTGCCAGTAAAAATAATAATCAGATTCTTTAGGGGTCATATATAAGCTGGCATGATTTTTAAGATCCGAGGTGCTCAACCAAATGTCAGGGAGAGCCATACTTTGCACACCAGAGGGTGTCAGAATCCATAAAGTATTGTCCGTGTCTACTTCCAACTGCAATATTTCATTTGAGGCCAGCGGGGAGTCAGTCGCTGATAGGGTTGAAATATTTAGCTCCATATCAGCTGAGGGCTCGTCATCCACAAGCTCCAGTAAGTGAATACCTCCAGAGGCTTGAAGTTCAGTGCGAACTTGTGATCCAATCCAGACCAGGTCATT
>JABIFG010000268.1 GCA_018650795.1 Fidelibacterota bacterium | reverse complement strand
TCGAAGTATGACACGTTACGTGCCATTTTGAACTGTATATGGTATTAAAGGTTGCTTGCACGGTAGAAATAAAAAAACCCGAGATCGAAATGAGCTCGGGTTTGTGGTTGTTCTAGGGTAGTCAGGAGCAGGAAATGGAGTAAAAACCTATCCCAATTGGTCAATTACCTCATTATCATTAAGCGGAAAACGGCCGATTTCTTTTTTTGAAAAGATCAACTGGTCATCTTTCCATATATCATAGACACCACCGGATGATGGCAGGATGGTTAAATTTTCAATGTCATTTCCAAATCTATCTAAAATGCCTGCAACCAGACTGGTTGCTCGAGGTAAGTAGTTTCAGGTAACGCAATACTCGATTTTTATCTGCATAATTTCTCCTTTTGCCTTAAGCTAAATTTAAAACTCACCTTGACAACTCTTGAAAAATTGGATTAAAATCATAGGATGCCTGCAGAAATCACAAATTTGAAACATCCCACCCTGCTTTTTGATGGTTATTGCAACTTGTGCAGCTGGGCTGTTCTGACAGTCATAAAAAGGGATCCTCAGCATATTTTTCGCTTTGCCAGTCTCCAGTCAGGCCTGGGACAAGCACTTCTGGGTCAGCATGGTCTCCTTCTAGACGATATTGATTCGGTGGTGCTGATACACAACACTTCCTACTCCATAAAGAGTGATGCAGTCCTGGACGTTTTGCGCTTGTTGGGGGGCTACTATCGTCCGCTTGGGATTTTAAAATTCTTGCCTCTATCGTTCCGCAATTGGCTATATGATTGGGTCGCTGAAAATAGGTACGCCTGGTTTGGTAAAAAGGATGTGTGCATGATTCCCACACTTGAACAAGAAGAGCTTTTTCTGCCCTAAGTCGTCATCGCGCTGTGCCTGATTTCCGCTTTGCGGATACTCCCTGAAATAAATTGAACGGCAATGAGTGAAATGAGACTCATGACAGCACCGGCAATAAATGGAATTCGATAATCAACAATCCAGGCCAGGCCGCCCAAGACTGGAATAACTACTGCCGCAATGTGATTGATGGTGAAACCCATTGCCATGGTAGGGGCCATATGATCAGCATCACCCACTTTTTGGAAGAAAGTACGAATCCCCATGGAAAAATTGAAAAAGATATGATCAAGGATATAAAGAACGGCCATGACGATTTTCGTTTCAACAGTCGCGTAGGCAATAAAAATAAAAATCAGGCTCAGGTATTCGATAGAGAGCACCTTTTGCTCACCAAAACGAATGATGGCTTTTCCAATCAGAGGGCTCAGAAAGTAATTGATGGCATTGTTGAGCATGAAAAGTATGGTGATTTCCTTGACACTGAACTGAAATTTCTCAACCAGCAGAAAAACAGCGAATGCCATAAATATCTGCCGACGGGCACCTGCCATGAAGGTGAGAAAATAGTAAAGACTGTAGCGCTTCCTGAAAATCATTTTTTTTTGTTGAGGAACGACATCTTGTCGAGTAGGATTCTGAAACATGCCCCAGATTCCCGCTATAACGATGAATCCACCCAGAATACCAAACATCAATTCATAGCTGAGAACTGAGCTGGCGCCCAGCAAAATAAAACCAATGACAATAGCCGAGGCTGAAGAATAGCTACGGAGCTTGCCCATGACCCAGGGTGAAGTATGTGTATCAAAATACTGGAGCGTCAAGGACTGGTTGGTCGCTTCAAAATAGTGAAAACCAAAACTCATCAGCAGAGTGGTGAAAATGAGACCGGTGAATGATGGGAATGCACCTGTAAGGCTTATTCCAAGGCCGAGGATAGCAACAGAGATGGCTGACAGACGGTGCTCTTTGATAACCAGGGTTACAAAAACCACAAGAAGGGCGAGAAAGCCCGGGACTTCCCTCACTGATTGAATCACCCCAATATGATTTCCGCTTAATCCCACAACATCTACAGCGAAGTTATTAAAAAGCGTCCGCCAAACCTGAAAGCCCATGGTCGTCACAATGGACATCACAGCCAGGAATAGGAACATACGATCTTGTTTTACTTTTTGCATAGCCTCTCAGGCTAACCCGAAAAGGCAAGATATGGAATATCTAATGCATGGGTAACTAGGTCACGAAGTTACAAGGAGCTGCAAATATTTCAATTGTTCGTGGAGCAATTGGTGTGGGGTTATTCCTGAGAAGTTGACTTTGATTTTAGAATCTTTCCCGGTGAGGGATACTTAACTCGACCTTCCGATACAACTACAACACCTCGCTGGATGACAGTTTCAGGAAATAAAGCTGGTAATCCCACATAGGCATTCCAATCCAGATTGGTATCTAAAGATTTCTCCCAGCCCTGAACAGGCAGCTCCGGATCAACAATGAGCAGATCGGCATGCAGGCCGAGTTTGATACTTCCCTTGAGATGATCAAGCCTAAAAATACTGGCCGCATTCCCACTGGTCAGGCGAACCAACAATCCCAAATCAAGACCACGCTCAATAAATTGAGCCAGCAAGGTTGGAAAGAGTGTCTCAACGCCGCCCATACCATTGGGGATGTCTTGAAAGGGAGTGTTCTGTGGTTTGTCTGCCAGGCAAAAGGGACAATGATCCGATCCGATAGTATGAACTTGACCATGCTGAATTCCCTGCCACAAGGCTTTACTATCTGATTCAGTTCGCAGAGGGGGACTGGAGACAAACATCTGTCCATCCTCTCGCTCATACATCTTATCGGAAAGCAGCAAGTAGTGGGGACAGGTCTCGACCCTCAGCATTGGATATTCAGCGGCCTTGGCCAATCCAGCCGCTGTATTTAAATGGACGATATAAATGCTGCAGTTGGTCCTGGAAGAAATTTCTCCAAGATGACTAATCGCCACGAGCTCTGCTTCGGCAGGACGACTTAAGCCATGCAAACGGGGGTGGGATTCGCTCCGGTCAGCATATGGCTCTGATGCCCGAGTAATCACATCATTATCCTCTGAATGCACCATGAGGACTCCATCGTGCTGAGCAATTATTCCAGCTACCGTTTCAATTTGAGCATAAGTCAGCATCATATTTGCTTCAGCATAGGTCGTGAAAACTTTAAAGCTATTGAACCCTTGCTCGATAAGTTTTGGAATCTCCACCAGAATTTCGGGTTCGAATCGTGTAATGTTCACATGGATGCCAACATCACAGAGCGACTCACCTGCCAGCTTAATGCGCTGATTGAGACTTTCATCTAAAGATTGTCCCGATTCCAGGACGCTGAAGTCCAGAATGGTGGTTACCCCTCCATGGAGGGCCGAACGGGTTCCGGAGGCGAATGTGTCCGCAGAATGGCCACTTTTGATAGGGATTCCCATATGTGTATGCGGATCAATGACTCCTGGAAAGATCCATTTCCCACTGGCATCGATTATTGCTGCGTTATCCGGTGGATCAATATATGCAGAAATATTGACAATAAGTTCATCCTGAATGAGGATATCCTGAATTTCCTGGCGGTCCACGCCAATGACCAGCCCATTTTTTATCAGTATCTTACTCAAGCTGATTTACCTCGGTAGACTGAAATAATTTCAGATAAAATGCTGATAGCTATCTCAGGAACAGTCTGGGCATCAATATCGATACCTACAGGTGCATGGATCCTGGCTAAATCTTCTGAGGCTACACCCTTTGAGTGCAGGTTTTCTGATAAAAGCTTCCATTTCCGGGCACTACTGACAAGTCCAATGTATCGTGCTGAAATTTCAACTGCATGGGCGATTAGTTCACGATCATGCTTATGTTCTCGACTGGCAATCAGGACAAAATCTTGGTCAGGGATGTGTGAGATAGCTTCCCGTTTTATCGGGAACTCCGTTTGGAGCCTTTCTGCATAGGGGAATCGTTCAGGAGTTATCAGTTGGGTCCGATCATCATAAACTTTGACCTGAAGCTCATTAAAGTGCGCCAATTGAGCCACTGCCTGTCCCACGTGACCCGCTCCAAAGATGTGGAGTGTTGGAGGAGCAAAGACCTGCCACATGAGATAAAGGGAATCATCATAGACAAATGATCTGGTCAACTGGTTTTCAAAGATACTCCTTAGCCGTTTTTCCAGGTCAGCATCGGTTTCTTCAATGGCTTTACGTGATACCACCAACTGTCTTTCAACCTGAGCCGGGGAGGCGCTTTCAATATGGAGCTTGACCATGAGTTTTTGATTTGCAGCAAACTGAAGCAGCATATCCTCATAAAAGGATTCCAATTCTGAGGAAAAGGGTTCTACAAGAACCTTCAAGCTACCTCCACAGAGACCCACATCAGCATCGACATCAGTACCGGTCATATCGAAGTCAAATAACGTTACCCCAGATGCGGAATTCATTTTGAGTGCAGCTTGACTGACCTTCAACTCCATGGACCCGCCTCCGATAGTCCCGTATAAAGTACCATCATCCAGGACCAGCATCATGGGATAGTCTTTGCGGGGAACAGAGCCTTTCCATTCAACCACTGAGCATAGCATGGCTTGTCGGTTATGGGAATGAGATTGCCATAGAGAGAGAAGCGATTTTATCATGTGTGATTCTCGTTGTGATGAAGGATGATTGCTTCAAAAACACCTGAAGCAATGATGCGGGCTTTTTCTGAAATTTGCTGATATTGCACCTCAACACCCCTGGGGTCAATATCACCGATTTTCATGCCTTTCAATACCGGGGTGCTATCAGATATCATACCCCGAACGATACCATCCAGCGGAGCCAGAACCAGTTTGTCATTATTGATGATCCCCAGCTGTTGTCCCTTTTTTACCAGCTCCCCAAATTCACAAGTCCACCTGATCTGACCGCTGCGAGTAGCTCTGACTAGTCTTCGCGAGGTTTCACCACCAAGATTGCCGGGAATACCTGTATCTGTCAGCGTTGAGCCCTGTGCAATGATGCGACCCAGATTATGTCCCCGCTTGGTTTCGATAGCAAGATGACAATTTATTTCAACTTCAAATCCTGGACCCAATCCAATAAACAAATCGGTCCAGCTGCGGTAATCTTCTGTATACTTTTTTAACATACGAGCATCTACGACGACAGTCGGATTGAAGTCTAAGAGTTTGTCAGGATCATCCTCAAAAATGGGGATATGTTTCCAGCTTTTGGATTGACCCAATTTTTGGGAGTCAGCTTTTTTGGCCATGACACCCTCTACTTCAGAGCTTCCCTCCACCAGTGCACTACTGAAGGTAACCGGTCTCCGAATAGCCAGGGGTGGAGATATATCTGACATGAATACGTGTATTCCGACCCGGTGTAGTAGATGGGCAACTCCGCTGCCCAATTCTCCAGCACCTCTAACCCAAACAAGTTCATTCGCGAGCATTTTCAAACTCCAGGTAATGGTCCATATCAAGACTGACACCTTCATCAGGAACATCGATGAACAAAGTGTCAGAACGAAAAGTTTCAATTACTTGACGACCCCCAACATCACCTGTGGCTGCCAGGAAAAAGGGTGATAGTTCAGTAGAAAAAAAAGTGGGGTGCCCTGGTTTGTTCTGATAGCGAGGTGCCAATATGAGGGGTTTCTTCTCATTCAGTAATTCAATGAGCATGCTGACAGTCTGAGGTTGTATAAAGGGTTTGTCACCGGGACAAAAACACCAGTAATCATAAGTCCGACCGGCAGCCTTCACTCCGGTAACCACTGAGCTGGCCATACCAGAATGAAAATCGGTATTAAATTCGTAAATGATTCTATCGGCAAAGCGATTGTCCAGATACTTCTGGATCTGGTCACTCTGATAGCCGAGAATGACATATACATCCAGATCGAAATCGATAAAGGTATTTACGGTATGCTCAATAGCAGTGCGGTCTTCCAGAACTTCAAGGAGCTTGTTGGGGGGAAAGCGTGTGGACCGACCAGCTGCTGTGATAATCATTGCCAGATTAAGCATTAATTGACCTTTTTAATGATACCCTGCTCGATACTCCCGTAATAAACCGAATCATGACTTAACCTTGAAAGCGTCCTTGCTAATTCATAGGCCTGATCCGGATAAGTATCCGCCTTGTTCACAAAATAGGTCAATGTGACTTCTTTTGGTACTTTCTGGAGATATCCATATTCGCTGGTAAGGACCCGCGTAATAAATATGGGATCGAGGATCTGGTTGACATTGACATCCCAGAGTTCTCTAAACAATTCAGGTCGGTGTACCATTTTCCCATCAACTCGTGCCCCGACTGCATCTGCTCCAACTACGATTATGGCATGGGTAGCAAAATGGGGTATGACAGGATCAAAAGGTTGGTGTGCTTTGATCGGTTTTTTCCTGGCGCCATCACACTCAAAAAGTGTCAGATCAGAAGCTTCATGCAATAATTGCAGTTGGTCTGGGTTGAGCCCGATGAGTTTATGTTCACTCTCCTGGTCAGCCATGATATAAAGGGGATTGATCTCCAATAAAGATTCTCGATTCTCTTCAGCTTCAAATTCAGGGAAAAAGTGGACTTCATGCTGTGCTGAGATTCCAGCTTTGGTGAGTGAGGAAAGCGTGACATGATCATAGGTTTTTGAGAGTTCATCTCCCAGTGCGTGGAGCAAGGCTGTCTTGCCTCCACCACCTAGAATACCAACACAGCTCTTGTTTGCTTCAGCGACATTTTGAAATAAGATTTGAGAAAAATTCATGAGGGAATATAATCAGAATTTTTGGTGCTATGCTTCTAACATTATATAGTGTAGCTATTATAGTTAATACAAATCACATGTTTCGTCATCCCGAGCAGAGTCGAAGCGCTTAAGATGACGATCAATTGATATGCAGATTGCATTTTTTATATATGTACAACAATTTTCCCATGACTGTTGCGTGACTCCATGAGTCTGTGAGCTTCAGCCAGCTCTTCAAATTGGAACTCATGTCCCACGACTGGCCTTAATCTATTCTCAATCGTATAAGTACTCAAGTCGTTCCATATTCGCAGCATGCGTTCAGTATCTTTTAGAAGATAACCAAGATGGCTGGCACCCACGACCTGGGAAGCCGTGGCCATCGCATCAATTTTTACTCGGGGAATATCCTGCCAGGTTTTCCACCAGGAAAAAGGATTCAGTTTATTCAGGTTCAGACTGGCAAAACCGATCACCACAAGTCTTCCAAAAGGATTAAGGATTTCCAAACTTTTTCGGAAAATCTCACCACCCACAACTTCGAGAACAACATCCACACCTTCTCCACCTGTTTTCTCACGTATGACTTCCACAAAATCAGTAGTGCGATAATTGATGGGGTGGTCTATGCCCAATTTGCCAATCAAATCCAGCTTAGAATCCTGACTGGCAGTGCCGAAAACTTCGCAACCCAGAGCTTTAGCTAGCTGAACTGCAGCAGTGCCCACACCTCCAGCAGCGGCCTGGATCAAAACGCGATCCGATGCTCTGATCCTGCCTATCTCGAACAAAGCCACCCAGGCTGTCATAAACTGGACAGCAAAGGCCGCATTTTCAGCGGGACTGAAATTTTCAAAGGCTGGTAAAATCTGACTGACCGGAACTACCACTTCTTCGGCATAACACCCAAATTGACCAACGACAATCACAGGAGTTCCGATCTCAATATCTGAGACGCCATCACCAATTGCTTCGATTTTTCCAAAAGCTTCCATACCGGGAATGTATGGTCGTTTAGGTGCCCAACCATAGAGGCCCTTCCGACTCTGGATTTCTGCATAATTCAAACCGATGGATTCTATCCGAACCCGAACCTCGTTTGTGCCAACAGGCCTCGAATCCACATCTGAGATTTTTAAGACATCTGCCGGGCCAACTTTATTGAGGACATAAGCTTTCATATGAGTTCCTTATCCGGGTTGTTTCAGAATCGCCAAGAATTATACTGTATCTATATATCATCCAAGCAAAAACTTCCACGCGTGGTCCTGCAGGTCAGTCTCTCAATAAAAACTTTTAGTCAAATCTCCGAAATCAGGTTTTGTCGCCTCGAATTTTGAGAAACTTAAATGACTGATACGGGTCTGTTCCTCTGAAGGGTAATATCTATCATGTGAGTGAACATGTTCACTATGATGGTAGTTACTATTTAATATCTTGATATATATCGCTAGTAATATCAAATAGTTATGTAACTTATTTGAAGAAGGGGGGCTGTCTTTGTGACTAGGGTCACCTGCCAATTTTGGAGTGAGAATACATGCCATTTAGCCCTTGTTGACCCAATTTGCGCCGACTATACTGCCTGCCCAAAGACAATAACCCTATGAAAAAATCCAACTTACATAAAATTAAACAAAAAGATAGCTACGATAGAGGACAAATGAAATACAGACACATAATCGCTTACACACTCATCTTGCTCGTATTCTGGGCATTTCATGTGAATCGTGAGGCGAAACATCATACTGAAATCGAAAATATTCTTGCTCATGAATCCATGATCAAGGACTCATTGAACACCTATATGGTAGAAATGGCCGCTGCCCTGGATCTCTTTACTGAAGGACATCCACTGGTCTTTACTGCATACAATGCCCTGGTAGGCCAGACAGATGACACTCCAAATATCACAGCCAGCAACAAGGAGATTTTTCCTGGTGTTCTGGCCCTGAGTCGCGAATTAATCACCCGTTATGGCTATGGTGGCGATATTCAATATGGCGACAAAGTCTGGGTGGTTGTACCCATGCAGGTCGAAGATACCATGAATAAGCGCTGGCGTGGTCGTGGGGATGTCTTCATGTTGGATTATGACAAGGCAGTTCAGTTCGGCAGAAAATCCGGTATTCTCTATCATCAGGGTGATGACATTGAATATGCCAGTGCCATTCAAAAAGATGAAGAGGCTTTTGCTGCGATTAATTAACGCAGATTTACATAGATAGAAAAAAGGGTTCCTGCAGGAACCCTTTTTTTATATCTGTACCCGCTGGTAACGATTACCCCAGGTTCCATGACTTGGTTCAAAAACCCCCGGTAGAGTCTGTCCGCATGATTTACAGCGTCCATTTACATCGAGATGCCATTCGGTGATGGTATAGCCAACACGGCCAATCATGGTTTCACCACAAGTTGGGCAGCTGGTTGATGCGTTCACAGGATCATGTACATTTCCCAGATATACATGCTTGAGACCATTTTTGTTAGCGATTTGTTTCGCCCGGAGAAGGGAATGATGTGTCGTAGGTGGGTGATTCATCAATTTGTAATCGGGGTGAAAAGCTGAAAAATGGAGAGGTACTTCCGCACCAAGGTGCTCGGCGATCCAGCTGGTCATTGCATCCAGTTCTTTATCCGAATCATTTTCACCAGGAATGAGCAAAGTGGTGATTTCAGTCCACACCTGGGTCTCCTGAGCAAGATACTCAAGTGTATCAAGAACGGGTTGCAGGGAGCCGGCACAGAGCTCGTGGTAGAATGATTCACTGAAGCCCTTAAGATCCACATTGACAGCATCGATATGCTGAAAAAATCCTGCTCGCGCATACTGATTGATATACCCGGCAGTAACCGCGACGGTCTTAATGCCTGATTCATGACAGGCTATAGCTGTATCCACGGCATATTCATAAAAAATCACGGGGTCGTTGTAGGTGAAGGCAACACTATGACATTGGTGTTCCCTAGCAGCCTGGGCAATAGCTTGAGGTGTGACCGGAGATTGAAGAATATCCATCTCCCGTGATTTACTCATATCCCAGTTCTGGCAAAACTTGCAGCTCAGGTTACATCCTGCAGTTCCAAAAGAGAGTACCGAGCTGCCCGGGTAGAAATGATTAAGTGGTTTCTTTTCGATGGGATCAATAACAAAACCGCTGGAGCGACCATAGGTGGTTAATTCAATGTTGTCACCTTCACGTTTCCGAACAAAACACAACCCTCTTTGATCATCAGCCAGACGACACTCTCGAGGACACAGCGTACACAGGAGGCGCCCATCAGCCAGACCTTCACTGAATTGTGGATGTCGTTTATTCATAAGCTATAACTGCTTTGCAAAGGAGATATTCTAATGGTCATCATCGCTAAACTCAAAACTGTAGAACCTTTGACAGCTAATAGAGTCTGACCAAAATCCTCGTGGAAGACCGGCCTTCTGTTTGAGATGAGACAAAAAAGAATCCACATCAGGCAGCTTATCCCACACAGCTGGTAGAAAGAGACCACGGTGATACCCATCTCTGATGATCAAGCCATCCTGGCCAGGTACAAGCTGATGTTTCAGGTCTTCTTCAGAGTCAAAACTCATGTCTTCGGGTCTGGTAAGTACAGATATTTCTATGTGAAGCAGTTGAAATTCAGCAGGAGTGAGAGGACTAAAGCGAGGATCTGTAAAGGCAGCATTCCAGGCATTTCCTGCAACATCTTCAATCAGTGGGCGATATGCTTCTACCGATCCAATACAACCTCGTAAATCTCCTTGTTTTTCAAGGGTGACAAAGGCCGCGCCGGGAACTGTTAAACTGTACACAAAATTATCAGAATTTACCGGGATAGCTGAGCCATGATCCAGCCCATGGCGAATTGACTCTCGAGCTAGAGTCAATAATTGTTTTTGCTCAGGTCGGGTGAAAATAGATGTCGACATCAGACTCCCTGACAGATTTTTACTGCTAATAGTCTTTGTCTAAGATTCAAATAACCCCCAGGCGCCATAACCCACAACCTGGTCTTTGCGGCCAGCGATATCACCAGAATTTCTTAGATCAAAGCGTTTGATAGACAGACCCTTTTGTTGAGCCACATGCAGTAATCCCCGCAGCGGTATACGGCCACAAGCTGAGTTGTCAGCCAATAAGTCTCCCCGAAACGATTCAATTTGTGTAGCGCTTATGTTGTCCAGTCTGACCGCTTCTCTGTATCCGTGAAAATGACTTAAATCGGTAGAAATAATTATGAGACATTCATCGCCACCCCAGAGATGTTCTATTACTTCGGCAACCTTACTTTGAGTTGCTACGCCAACGACAAAGGGAATCAGTCTGAAACTGGCTAAAACTTCCTGGAGAAAGGGAAGCTGGACTTCCAGGGAATGCTCCTCCGCATGTGCTTGATCAGAAAAAGTTATCTCAGGGAAATCATCAACCAGTTTTTTGATGGTCTTTGTATCCAGATTGATCTCACCCAGAGGTGTTTGGAATTGATCTACTGTCGGGAGGGCCAATCCATTGAGATAAACACGATGAGCCGGCCCCAGGAGTATTACTTTGCGGATGATGTGTCTGTATTGAAGTAGTGTACGATACGCAGCTGCAGCTATTGATCCTGAATAGACAATACCGGCATGAGGAACAATAATAGCTTTGGGGACTTCGGTTGTTTTATTGGGCTTTTCATTAATAAAGCCAGTGATCTGGTTACTCAATTCATCAGGATCACCGGGATAAAACATACCGGCCACTGCTGAGGGGCGAATTTGCTTGATCTTACTCAATCTGCATTCCTATCAATGAAATATAGCGGCGATAAGGATGGAGGCCAATATAGGATTCAGACATTTCCGGGATTTCCTCACTCATTCAGCTCAAAAATTTAAAAGTTCTAAATCTTTGCATGCTGATAGGTCAGGTCTATATTCGCCACGAATGAAAAGACAAACATCATATTACTTTTTTTATGCGCTAGGGGTGATGGTTTAGATCTGTGTATTTGAACTCATTCACCCTCGTCAATTGGCGGGGGTTTTTTTTTACTATCAAGCGCAGCCGTGTAGGGTTGATAACAAAGCTTGAACCAGGAAAAAGAGGATTAATAAAATTGGGACAGAATAAACAAAGGGTAGGAATAATAGGCTTCGGACGCTTTGGTGCTCTACTGGCTGACCTGTTGAGCGATGATTATCAGCCCATCATCACTGATGAGCGTGACCTCTCTGAATTGGCTCAGTCCTCAGGATACCCCTGGGCTGATCTTGAAACTGTCATGCAACAGGATACCGTATTTATAGCCGTCCCCATTAGCCGTGTGGCAAATTTGCTCAAGGAAATTTCACCCCTGAGCCGATCAGGTCAAATTTTTATTGATGTGGCCTCGGTGAAAACCCGTATACGGGATTGGATGCTTGAGGAATTGCCAACATCAGTGCAAATACTAAACACCCATCCCATGTTTGGACCTGATTCATACAAGCGCGATCGTGATTTGCGAATGGTTTTCTGCCCCACTCGTATAGATGCAGAAAGTGAAAGTAGCTGGCGTCGAATATTTGAATCATGGGGTTGTCGACTCATTGATCTGGCGGTTGAGGATCATGATAGATTGGCTGCTCGTTCCCAGGGTATCACTCACTTTGTGGGTCGCGTCATGAAGGGTATGGATATACAACCTACTGCAGTAGATACACATGGATTCAGACAAGTACACCATGTAGTTGAGCAAACCTGTCAGGATACGGAAGAGCTCTTTCATGATTTACAATTTTACAATCCTTATACACCCGAAATGCTCACCGACTTCTCGCGATCGGTTCATGCTGTAAAAGCTCGTGTATATCGTCCGGACTCCCCCCCTGGTGTGATTGGATACCAGGGTATCCCAGGTAGTTTTTCTGAGGAAGCAGCCCTGAATTATATGTTAGAAGAGAATCTGGCAGACATAGACACAAAGGCTTGTCTTACCAGTCGCAATGTTATGGAGAGTTTGTATACATATGAGATAGATCGTGGTATAATTGCCATGGAAAACGCGAGGGGAGGTGTGGTTCATGAGAGTATTCATGCCTTGGCGAAAGCTCGGTGCAAGGTGCGCTCAATGTTTCACATCCAGGTTAATCAATGTCTTATCACCAAAGCAGACCTTGATGTCAAAGAGATAACTGAGGTGCGATCTCACCCTCAGGCACTCAAGCAGTGTTCACGATTCTTAAGGGAGAATTTTGCCCACATCCCGCATATTGAAGCTGAGGATACAGCCGAGGCAGCCAGAAAATTGCATCTGGGAGAATTCTCGGATACTACAGCCGTCATAGCACCTGCCCGAGCCGCTGAATTATATGAGTTGGATGTGACCCAATTCGGGATCCAGGATCTGAAAGATAACAAGACACTTTTTCTTGTTGTAGAACGAACAGGAACATCGATTTAAGTTGCAATCACTATACAGAATTAAAACCTTATAGGCCGATATAAAGGATAGTAAACGATGATCGTCATAATGAAAGTAAATGCTTCCCAGGAAGCTATTGATAGAGTCCAAGAGGAAATTACGAAGCTGGGTTATGTCCCCAGACCCGCCCCGGGTGAAACCCGTACGATTGTCGGGGTCATGGGAGCCAAGCCACTGCGTGGAAAACAACATCTCCAGGCTTTGCCAGAAGTTTCAGATGTACTTGAAATCAGTACTCCCTATAAATTGGCTTCACGTGAATGGCAGCCACAGGATACTATTGTAAATGTAGCTGGCGCCAGTATTGGTGGCTCAAAAGTATCCATTATCGCCGGTCCATGTTCCATTGAGTCTTATGAACAAACCAAAACAGTGGGTGATGCTGTGAAAGCGGCAGGAGGACATTTCCTGCGTGGTGGTGCTTTCAAACCTAGAACTTCTCCTTATTCATTCCAGGGTATGGGTGTTGAGGGTCTCAAAATTCTAAAGCAGGTTGGTGAAGAAGTTGGCTTGCCCACCGTGACTGAAGTGACAGATACGGAAGTATTGGAAATCACTGCCCAACATACAGACATGCTCCAGATAGGTACCCGTAATATGCAGAACTTTACGCTTATCAAGGCAGCTGCTCGTACGGGAATGCCAATTTTCCTAAAACGTGGAATGTCAGCCACTGTCAAGGAAACCATTTTGGCGGCTGAATACATTCTGAACGAGGGTAATGAAAAGCTGGTCCTTTGTGAAAGGGGTATCCGTACTTATGTAGATCACACCAGGAACACTCTTGATGTGAGTGCCATCCCAGCTTTTCAGCGATTGACTCATCTGCCAGTTGTGGTTGATCCCAGTCATGCCGCAGGAAAACGTTCAAAAGTATTACCCCTGTCTTTAGCTGGTGTTGCTGCCGGTGCCCAGGGTGTTATGGTTGAAGTACATCCCAATCCTGAAACCGCTCTCAGTGATGGACCCCAGCAATTGGTGCCAGCAGATTTCAAAGATCTGGTGGATCGAATCAGACTGGTTGCTGAAGCCGTTGGAAGAAAACTGGACTGATCCCTAAAGGAGTCACCCATGGCTTTACTCGGAGAAATTAGGCTACCTGGTGACAAATCTATAAGCCATCGAGCGCTCATGTTCACAGCCTTGAGTGATGGTCTAAGTCGCCTTGAAAATCTAAATCCCGGAGCCGATGTAGCCACAACTCAACGTGCCTTGATCAACTGTGGAATTCATATCGAAGAGAAGCACGGCGTTGTCCATGTCCAGGGGGGCGGATTGCGTCCCTTCAAGCAACCTGAGCTTGGACTTGATTGTGGAAATTCAGGAACTACTACTCGTTTGATGATAGGTCTTTTGGCAGCGCACCCCATACACGTTCAATTTACCGGTGATCAATCTCTCAGCCAGCGGCCCATGGACAGAGTCTTCAGACCTCTCCAGCAAATGGGTGCCAACATTTCAGCCAACAAAAGAAAATATTTACCTCTGATGCTTAGCGGACGTGAACTGTGGGCGCTTGATTATCAGCTACCCTACGCTAGTGCCCAGGTCAAATCGGCCATCCTGTTGGCGGGTCTGCATGCCAAGGGAGAAACTACTGTTAAATCTCCGGCATTTAGTCGCGATCATACCGAGCTAATGCTAAAAGCCATGGGAGCACGGATCAAGGTCAAGGGTCGTGAGGTAACTGTTAAGCCACTGACCAAGGCACTCAAGCCAATCGATTTTGTAGTGCCGGGTGACTTTTCTGCAGCAGCTTTTTTTATTGCTGCTGCTCTGATGGTTCCAAATTCAGATTTGATACTACGTGAAGTTGGTATCAACCCAACTCGTACCGCATTTCTCAAGGCCGTTCGGGAAATGGGCGGAAAAGTCACGGTTGCCAACAAAGTAAAGCACAGCGGTGAGGCGGTTGCTGATTTACGAATTCGCGCATCAAAATTAAAGGGTATACAAATCTATCCTGAACAAATTCCAAATCTAATAGATGAATTACCCCTGATTGCACTGTTAGCTACACAAGCCAAGGGTGAAACTGTGATTGTAGGAGCTGAAGAATTGCGTGTAAAGGAATCAGACCGAATCGCAGCAATTGTTACCAATCTAAGTGCCTGGGGAGCCAAAATATTTGAACGTCCCGACGGGTTTAATGTGGAAGGACCGACACCTCTAAAAGGGGGTAAGGTCAAAACTTATGACGATCATCGGATTGCCATGACACTGTGCATCGCAGGATTAATTAGCAAATTACCAGCTACCCTGGACAACCCGGCTTGCGTAGATATTTCATACCCTGGTTTCTTTGATGACCTCAGGGGTTTATTGGGTTAATATTTTTTAACGGAAACTTTGAGCACACGAAACAGGAGATAAAAGTGAAATTAGCCGTCATTGGTGATCCTCTCAGACAAAGTGTCAGTGATTTTATGCATGGCTGGATCTATGAACAGTTGGATTTGGAAGCTGAGTATAAGAAGATAAAAGTAGTCCAGGGCGATCTGGAACGCTGGGTAAACCTCCCTTCAGCAAAAAAACTTAGTGGATTCAATGTAACAATCCCCCACAAGCAGGAAATTATCCCCTTCCTGGACAGCGTAAATGATCGCACTGCTCCTATTGGTGCTGTGAATTGTGTCAGACGACATGATGGGAAGCTCACTGGATACAATACAGACTGGTACGGCTTTGTGAAATCTCTGGAAGCCGCAGGTGTGGATCTGGCTGGAAAAAAAGTAGTTGTCCTGGGTAGTGGTGGTGCCGCGCGGGCCATAACCTTTGGATTGGCACGGATTGGTGTGGGAGAAACCACTGTAATTGCACGAGATCCTGCTAGGGCTAAAACACTGATTAAAGACATGGGTAATTCTGCCGAGGGGATGAAAATAGTCGGCTGTGCCTGGGATGAGAGTGCAGTTAAACCTATTGAAGATGCATATTGCCTGGTGAATTGTACTCCCATTGGAATGAAGCCAAAACAGAACGCGAGTCCCCTGGATGGAGATCTACTGGAATCCATTGATGTAGTGGTTGACACCATTTTCAATCCCTTGAATACACGCCTGCTTTCAGAAGCAATTTTTTCAGACTGTCAGACGGTTTCTGGTTTGGACATGTATCTATACCAGGCCATGGCCTCAGTTGATATCTGGTTTGGACCCCAGGATTGGAGCCGGATTAAGATGAATGAGATGCGCGAAGCAGTTCACAACAAGATTACGGGCTTTAAACGAAAATTCGAATAATACGTGGAATTACAGCCCTCTCGCAGAGAGCGTAGAGTTGCAGAGAAACTGAGTATGCAAACCCAAAGCATACTGCAGGACTTTCTTTCGATTCGTTGTAAACAAAGAACAGTATACTGGACAAGTAGTGAGGGGTAAGGATATTTAGAATGTTACAACACATAAAATTTTTAACAGCCGGCGAATCACATGGCAAAGGCTTATCAGGTATTCTGGAAGGCTTCCCAGCCGGTGTTCCTCTATCAGAGGGTTTAATCGCCAAAGATCTGGCTCGCAGACAGATGGGTCATGGTCGTGGTGGTCGTATGAGTATCGAGATGGATCATGCCGAGATTCTGAGTGGTTTGCGACATGGTTATACTTTGGGATCTCCCATCGCGCTCTGGATTCAGAATCGGGATTGGGAAAACTGGAAGCAGGAGAAAATGTCGCATGATGCTCCCCTGACACCGGTTCCCGAAGTGACCCTGCCACGTCCAGGTCATGCTGATCTGGCCGGAACGCAAAAATTTGGTTTTTCTGACATTCGCAATGTTCTGGAACGCTCCTCAGCCAGGGAAACGGCCATGCGAGTAGCTCTGGGGGCAGTATGTCGAGCTTTTCTGAAAGAATTGGGTGTTGAGATAGTCAGCCATGTTATTCAGATAGGTCCAATCAAAGCACAAAGAAAATCAGATCATGCATTCAAGTCTTTGAACACAGTTGCAGATGCTTCTGATGTGAGATGCCTGGATGAAAATGCTGCCCAGGCCATGATCAAACATATCGATGTAACCCGTAAAGCGGGTGATTCTGTTGGTGGAGTTTTTGAGGTTTTAGCTTCGGGATTACCGCCTGGTTTGGGGTCTTATACTCATTGGGATCGCAAACTGGATGCCCGTTTGGCCGCAGCAATGCTTTCAATCAATGCCATGAAAGCAGTTAGTTTTGGAGATGGCCATGATGTGGCTGAAGCTTCTGGATCTCAGGTTCATGATGAGATCATCACTGAGAACGGTAATATTCGAAGAGCCACAAATCATGCAGGGGGTCTTGAAGGTGGTATGTCAAATGGTGAACCGATTCAGGTTCAAGTCACCATGAAACCCATCCCAACCCTGGCAAAACCCCTGCGGTCCGTTGATATCAAAACCCGGAAAGTTGGTATGGCTCACAAAGAAAGAACCGATGCCTGTGCAGTACCGGCAGCTTCAGTTATTGGAGAAGCCATGCTGGCGCTGGTTCTGACTGATGCTATTCTAGAAAAATTCGGTGGTGATTCCCTGGACCAGGTGAAAGCCCACATCGCTGCCACTGGAGTTCGGTAATGCCAGCACCTCAGGGAATCGGAAAGGTATACATGATTGGCCTGATGGGAGCAGGGAAAAGCACTGTAGGTCGACTTCTAGCAGATGCTCTTAAGTGGCAGTTGTTCGATATTGATCAGGAAATTGAAAAGATTGCTGGAAGTGATATCCCCGGTATTTTTGAAGAACAGGGGGAGGATGGTTTTCGTGATTATGAAACCCAGGTCCTCATGGAAACAGCAGCCATGAATAATACCATTGTACCCTGTGGGGGAGGCATTGTCACCAGACCTGAAAATATTGGATATCTCAAGGATCATCTCACAGTTTGGCTAGATGTATCTCCAGAGGAAGCTGCTGCTCGTTTGGAGCATAGTGATCACCGTCCTTTGCTAAATGAATGCAAAGATACCATAAAAAAATTGCGGGAAATACTGGATAACCGTCAAGTTGGTTATGCTGATGCTGCTTCTGTTCACATAAATACCGGTCAACGTGCACCGGATGCTATCGCAAGAGAAATCCTGGAGAAGTTAGAAACCTACCATGCCTGAATTATCATCCCTTAAAATTGCACATCAAACAGGCTCCTACGAGATTAGAGTAGGGCAGGATCTTCTGGATTCGGTTGCTGAGCTGTTGACCAATATTGGTGCTGCAGGACCTGTCGGCATTATTAGTAATGCAACCGTCAATGATATCTATGGAGGTAAGCTTCGTGAGGGTCTAAATGGGGCGGGCTTTGTCACTCGCACTATTTTAATTCCCGAGGGAGAGGAGTACAAAACCCTGGCCTCAGCAGAACAGGTTATGTCTGCATTGATTGCTCAAGGGATGGAACGTTCTGGGACAATAATCACCCTGGGTGGAGGCGTTGTGACCGATCTTGGGGGTTTTGTAGCCAGCATTCTCTATCGTGGTGTCAAGCTGGTTCACGTCCCAACTACACTGCTATCCATGGTGGATGCAGCCGTGGGTGGCAAGACGGGTGTGAATCATAGCAGTGGTAAAAATCTGATAGGAAGTTTCTATCAACCTGACCTGGTTATTATGGATGTTAAAACCCTGGAGACCCTGCAAATTCGCGATCGCGTTTCGGGATATGCAGAAATGTTTAAAATGGGTGTCATTCGTGATACGAACTACCTGAATTTCCTTGTGGACAACATGGATGAACTTCTTCAGGGTACTTCCCTGGAATTGCTTGTAAAGGCCATCTCCCGGAGCTGCGCCTTGAAGGCGCAGGTGGTTGAAAGCGATGAAAAGGAAGCGGATTTACGACGCATTCTCAATTTTGGACATACTCTCGGGCACGCCATAGAATCTACTCTTGGATATGGTAAAATGAGACATGGAGAAGCGGTTATTCTGGGAATGTATGGTGCCGGATGGCTTTCTAATCAGATCGGTGATCTTGCTCAGGAGGATTGGGAAAAGTTATCCGCAATGTTAAGAAAAATTCCCATGGAGATTTCGCTGGAGTCTCTGAATCCTGAAGCCATTGAGGAGGCAACCCGTCTGGACAAAAAGGTGGCGAACTCACAATTAAATTTTGTTTTACTTCATGGTTTGGGTGATGCTTACATGCAGACTGGGATTCCCACGTTAATGATTAAGCTGGCTATTGATGCCATTAGAACCGCCTGGGAGGGTAGGGAATGACTCTAGATTTTAACGCTTTCATGCATGCTTTTGTGACCCTGTTAGTCATTATGGATCCCTTTGGTGGTCTGCCAGTATTCATGACTCTTACCAAGGATTATTCTATAGAACGGGCTAAGCGAAGCGCTCACCGTGCGACGAGAGTATCATTTATTCTGTTAACTGTTTTTGTCTTTGTTGGTGAGAGGGTATTGGACTTCTTTGGAATTTCTCTTTTTTCCTTTCAGGTGGGCGGTGGCTTAATCCTTTTGATACTGGGTTTGCTATATGTTTTGAATATTAGCCAGAGAGAAGATGTAAATTATGAAAAGGATATTGTTATTCCTATGGCTACCCCTTTAATAGCTGGGCCAGGTGCCATCACAGCTATTATTCTGCTCGTATCCCAATATGGTATTGTTGTTCCTATGACTGCGATGATACTGAACCTGCTAATTTATTGGGCAGCTATGTACCATGCCCGCCATATCAGCAAAGTTATAGGTGAGCAGGGCTTGGAGATTATGAGTCGTATTATGGGTCTGTTGTTGGTTGCTCTGGCCATTGAAATGATTAGATCAGCCTGGCTGAATCTGCTTTGATAGCCGTTTGAGGGAGCATTTACTCCACTTATATTCTCTCCGCTTTTTTTAAGCGTCTCCCTGAGGTTCTCGAAGGGTACGCGAAAGATTACATGGTCGATTGGCCCATCTCCGCTAAAGCTACGATGGGTAAACTCAGCTGAACTGTTTGGCTGAACATTAGCAATTGAAAATTAGGTCGATTGGCTCAGCTGGTTAGAGCGCTCGGTTCACATCCGGGAGGTCGTAGGTTCGAGTCCTACATCGACCACTTCAAGAAAACAAATCGTGAATTACACGAATGCTATAATTCCCTGGCCATTTCACATCTAGAAATGCTTATAATAATGGGATATCTGTAATCAAT
>JABIFG010000267.1 GCA_018650795.1 Fidelibacterota bacterium | reverse complement strand
GTCTGATGGACTCTGATGCAGGGGCTACCGGCATCTCTACGAAAGATGCCGTGTCTATAGTAGGGTTATTGTGCGGCAGGCTTGTTGATGGTGAAAGGGCGGGATGCGGTGAATGTGCGCGCTATTGCTCCAGCGTTAACACCATCTATAAGAATTAGCTAGAGGAACAAAAATGACAAATAAAACATGGGTGGTTAGAGCTGGGCGTGGCGCAATATGACTGTGCGAGTTTATCGAAAACAATGTAAACCCAACCTAAGATGTGACATGGAGCGTTAACGTGGCGGGATTCATTCAAGACCCAATTCAGTTCGTCAATCTGATCGCCGATAACCTTCGCGATCGATACCAGACTGGTTTTCCGATTCTGAAGGAGCTTATTCAGAACACCGATGACGCCCCCGCAACTGAATTGCACTATGGACTATCGCCGGGTCTGAAGAATTCATCTCACCCCTTACTGCAAGGCCCAGGACTGTTCCTCATCAATAACGGCGCCTTCAAGTCCTCAGATGCCCGTGGTATTCGCTCCTTTGGCCAAAACTCCAAGGCAGCGGACCAGGCAAGCATCGGTAAATTCGGTCTTGGAATGAAAAGTGTATTCCATTTCTGCGAGACCTTTTTCTTTTTGGCGCATGACGGCCAACAGGCTTATGCCGAAGTACTCAATCCATGGAGTGGTCCTGACTCGATGGAGAGTCTGCATCGGGACTGGGACGATTTCACGGATCAGGATGCCAAACTCATCCGGGATACCCTTTCTGGAATTACCGGCAAAATCTCCAAGACCCCAGAACAATGCTTCATCCTCTGGCTGCCTTTGCGGAAGAAGTCGCACCTGGAATTGCCGAACGGTAATCGAGCCGGAGCGATTGTTGCGGAATATCCGGGCGATGACAGGTCGCTGCTCGACTTTCTTCACGAAGAGACTCTGGGCGTAAAAATAGCGGCTTTGCTCCCGATGCTACGTAGCCTACAGCGGGCTTCATTCTGGCAAGTGGGCGATTCCGGTGAGGTAACCAAACCGGTATTCGAAGTGTCCCTCGGAGAGGGTGCATCTAGGCCCAGCTTAATTGAATCAGCTCAAACAGGTGACGACCCGGATGTGTGTCATCGAAATGAGATCAAAGGCCGGATACGCATTGCCGCAGACCAGGGTAGCCAACCGCTAGAGTTTCAGGGCTATGAGCATTACGGGTGGACCCCGGCCCTTACCGCTATGCATGCCCATGAACTCTGGCCAAGCAGTTACGTCCGGGATGATCTCGGACATTCCCGTGAGGCGAAGGACAAGGCGCAGCCTCATGGCGCAGTCTTCTTTTCCCGAACTCCTGGTGATGGACGCCTGACCGCCAATTGGTCTGTATTCCTGCCACTCGATGAAACGCATACCTCAGAGAGTATCCGAGTCGATGGTAGCCACGATTTTCGTCTGACACTGCATGGCTATTTCTTTATTGATGCTGGGCGACAAGGGATACACGGTCTGGGAGAGTACGAAGAACTCCGCAGCATTGAACCGGATAGTGAAGAGGCGCTGCGCCGCGCATGGAACTGTGAACTGCTCGACCACGCGGTTCTACCGTTATTGCTTCCCGCACTAGATTCCTTCTGCCGAGAGTTGCCCCTAGCCGACAAGGCTCGATCAGCGTTGTCTTCGGCACTAAAAGAGGTCACCTGGGTTCATCGCTTTCGCAATCAGATCACTGCAAATCATTGCTGGATTAGGGCGCTCCGCGAAGACGGTACCGAGTGGGTCTTGCGGGGTAATGTTAAAGATGTATTAACGCTCCCCAGTACGCCGGATGCTGATCCATCAAGGCCGTGGCGCCTATTTCAATCACTTCGTGATATCGCGGCAAATAACTGGCTAGCTGTCGTTGATGCCCCCAATATTGTTCATCCAGAGAAACTGTCCCAGTGGAACGAAGAACGCCTTTTGTCATTGCTTGAAGGAGTCGATTGCAGACAGCTATTCTCGGACGCCGTACTCCTGGATTATTTCGCCAAGTTTTTGGATCAATCCGCTGGGCCGTTTCTAAAAACAGGTATGGTAAATAGCCAGCTCGGTAATATTTTCAAGAAAGGGTTGATGCAAAATGGCGAACCGGTCCTTGGCCAGAACCAGCAGCGCGTTCGCGACATCGTTTCTCACTTGGATGAGGAGCGGTGTTTTCGTATCGATGATCAACTGCCCGACGCGCTGATCAAGCGACTTCTGATCATCGATATCGATAGCGTACTGATTCCGAAGCGATTCTACCCTAGCGAATGGAAAGGTGGTGTTTTATCGGTCAATGGAGCCGCACAGCTGCTTAGAAAGGTACAGGATGCATTGAACGCCGATACCGCGGTGAACCAAGAATACAGAAAGGCTGCTTTGAACCTGTCTGAGCAGATCATAAAAGGAGTAGAACTTGAAAATCGTGGTGTTCTGCTTAGGCGTTGCGCCGATCTGGAGGTGCTATCTGCTTACAACTGCAAAACGAATACGTCGGTTGCCGTTTCCCTCAATACACTCCTAAAAGCCAGGGAAAATGAGCTTGTGTTTGGTTTAAGCCAAGGTATCAATCCACAGGATCGGCTAGGACTGGCTCCAAACTTTCAGAAGGTACTGCCAAAGGATAGTGTTCTTTTAGTCAACGCTGAAACAGCAAAGCTTGCATTTGAACTAAGGGGCGCCATGCCGTCCTGCAATGGCAGCAATGTTCTTCATGCGCTTGGGAATCGCTCAAGGACTCTAGGCGAAGAAAATGCTCGCGCTGCCCTGGCTCGACAGCTTGGAACCCCGAAGAGCGAGATTGAAATTCGTGGTTTACGTTTCTTACTCCACGCAAATAGCGAGTATTTTAGCCGAGACGATGATGCGCTCTGGATCTTGGGTGAGGAGCAGCACCCCGTATGGCGAAAGTTGTGGTCGCAATTAGTTGAAAATGAGCGGGAGCCCTGGAACCTGATTAAAGGATCAATCGCAGACAGTCTGGCGCGGGATGTGTCACGAATGATCGGCATTAAAGAGATTCGTGCGACTGATGTGATCGACGACATACGGCAGCGCGGTTTTTCGATTATTAATACAGATGTGTTCGATCGTGATGATTGTGAACAGATTCTTGGTGCCATAAAAGAGGATGATTTATGGATTGCCGCGCCTTTTCATTGGACCAATCGCGAGAAACCGGTTTGCGGGAATTCGGAAGGCGTTTATCTTCAGGATGGTAATTTATCTGTTGATGATGCACTACTTCAGAATGTGCACCTAGTTCTTCTCAGCAGCAATTCACAGTTAGAACTTCGCCAAAAGCAGCTGCTCAGACCGTTAGACCAAAACGCACACGCCCAAATCCTTTTGAGCAGCGCACATGCTGCATGTGTATGGCGCGGCGTATTAGATGCCCTGAGTGATCTTGAAAATGCCGGAAAACAGCCCTCCCTTGATACCCAAGAGAAGATAAAGTCTGTTGCCTGGGTACCCACGCTAGCAGGCAGTCAGGTCGCACCAGACGATATTATCTATCTGGAGACTGCGGACGCTGAGCTTGAACGAGTGCTTGGGCAGGCACCCGATACATTTACTACACACACCAACCTTTCTGACGAGTTCAAAGCGCATCCATTTTTCTTCTCCGTCAGAGACTCCTATTTCGCAACCGGACAGTCAGGGATAGAACGTTTGGCACTCGTTGTAGGAGATCTCAAGCCGTATTTGTTGGGGGCCATAACAATAGAGACTGCCGAAGAACTGCACCAAACAGCACAATTTCTTTCAACATATGAACACCCTGGCTGGCGTTTGCTGGCGAAGCTGAATCAGAACCCGGAGAACAAGCTCGAACTGCTGCCGTTGTTCCGCGCCATGAATACATACATGGCGCTGACTACACTGGTTGATCTGATGAATTGGATAGCTAATCGTGGAGAAACCAGCAAGGAAGCCACTCACACATTCAATCTCTATCTGAAAGCATTCAGCCAAGCAGAAAATGCCAAGGAATCCATTGGGCAACTAAAACTCTACACGCGAGATAGGAAGTGGCGGTCTAGCGAGGAATTAGTGAGTGGCGTGGTGGGTGTTTCTGCTAGTCGAGTGCTTAATGCTGAGCAAAGCGAGATTCTTTCAAAAATAATATTTCAGGAACGATCTTCAGATAAAACACAAGCAGAGTTTTCCGATTCTGATGCTAGTACCAATGTGGATGCCACCGCAGGTATCTTGCGAGATTACTTTCAGGCCTGGGTTGGTAGAGTGCCACCTGCCTTAACGGCAGTATTGACACTACTGTTTGGGAGGCATGAGTCCGTCAAAACGTTATGCCAGGAGCTGCTAGGCCAGCATTCCAGGGAGTGGCTGATATCCCAGATGCCCTGGAAAGTACCAGATAAGGTTGAAGCTGGTGGGGCGCGATGCTGGCTATACGGCGCTTCGCTTGAGGAGGCTATTGAAAACTTTCAGATGACAGTGAGGGTCCATTCAGATGACACAATCACTGTCAGGTCGATCCTTGGCCAGCCTATCAAGGTGAATCTCGAAGAGAAGTATTCCAATTTGCTCGCCGGAAGACCGAGCTATCACCGCGTAGATGGCGTAAGTGGCTATCGAGTTGACTTGGTGCTTCGAAAGACATCGATAGATGAGTGCTCAGATAAACAGCTGTCTTCTTACCTACAAGAGTCCACTACCTATCTACTCAAAGAGGTTTTTAATCAAAGGCATCCTGGCTTGGATGCTCTTTGGAGCGAACTAGACAAATCCGATCAGGTAGATATCGAACTTGCACGGGCCTTGATTCTGCAAAATATCCCTTTCTATTTGAAACAGCTTGGCGCCCATAAGCATTCGAGTCTCAGTGAAGGAATATCACGCTATCGTGACGATGAGAGAAGAGAAAAGGAGTTTTCCGGTAAGCCCGATGAGCAGAAATACAAGACGGCCAAGGAGAGAGCATTAGTAGACCTCCAACGTGTTATCGAATCTGATGAAGCCGCTCAAAAGGCGATCCTTGAATCGGTGCGAAGGAAAGTCCTCGATTTTCAGTATCAGCCAGAAAGCATTCCTTTCGAACTATTTCAAAACGCTGATGATTCATTACAGGATCTGGAGTTAATAGATGCTTATCCGGCAAACCCCGGGGATTTGGACGTTGAACCGCTACCGGCCTCGATTTGCAAATTCGTAGTGGAAGCTAATAAAGATGAACTTGTATTTGTTCATTGGGGGCGTGCAATTAATCAGTTTGGCAGTAAGGGTTTTCCGGGCAGAGAAAAGGGATTTGATCGTGATTTGGAAAATATGCTGATTCTCTCTGCTTCAGATAAGGGTGAGGCCGTTACTGGAAAATTTGGATTGGGATTTAAGAGCGTTTGGCTCGCGTCTGAACGACCGACGGTGGTAAGCGGAAGGTTACAGGCAGAAATCGCTGGTGGTCTATTGCCTGTTCCCACACAAAACTCTGCTAGCAAGTATTTGCGCAAACGCATGGCAGAGTTGCTGAACGATAATCATTGGCCCGGTACAGGAATCCATCTGCCTCTTTCCAGTTCTAATGAGAATGATTTGCTCGCACCCTTCGAGAGAGTTGCTGGTGTATTGGTCGCTTTTTCAAGGAAAATAAATACTGTAGAAATTAAGCATCATGGTGGCCGCACAGTTAGTGCTAATTGGCATGGTGTTGCCTTACCAGGCTGTAGCAATGCCTTTGTTGGACATGTCCGCCAACATTCAGGCGACTTCTTGGTATTGAAGCTAGAGCTAAAGGATGGCGATGTCATTATTCCCATTGGTCCTAATGGGTTTCAAGAGCTTCCAAAAGATGTACCCAACCTCTGGGTAACTGCTCCAATCAAAGAACAAGAACGTATCGGTTACGCGATAAATGCCATGTTCGAGGTTGATGCTGGCAGATCTCGTCTATCAGCCAATTTAGAAGAAAATGAGAAGCTGGCAGGATCAATAGGCCACCAGCTTGCAGCAGTTTTACACAGTGTACATCAAGCGCTAGAAGGTCAATGGCAAGCCATATCTGAAAAAATGCAGTTTGCGCCCGAAACGGATCAATACCAATTCTGGAATTCTCTATGGAGAATTCTTTTTTCAAGACTTCCACAGCTACCGAGAGAATCAGGTGCCAGAGTAATAACCACTTCGATGCTTCAGAATGGGCTGCATGAGTTAGCAACCAAAAATAAGACCATTCCCAATGGATTGCCTGGGAAATTCAAGAAATGTTTAAGCACAGGAGAGGTGAAAATCGTACTGAAAGATGCCATGAGCCGAAGTGACGTTTTTCTTACCGTCGCAAATACATCGCGTTTCCAGTCAGTTCTGGATACAAAGAACTCGATAACATCAGAGCATGCTACATGGTTAAAAATTGCGATACCAGAATTCGCATCATCAACGACTCAATGGAAGTCTATCAACCTTACGTACCTAGGTAATCTATTAGATAAACGTAAGGAAATATCTCCCTCGGATGCCAGTGCGCTTGGTAAAGTGCTGAACAGCTCTACTCTGGCGAATTGGCAGGCACCAGAAGCAGACACCCATGCTGATCACATCAGGGATTTAAAAGGTTTCATTGAGGCCGCCAAAGAACTGGTTTTCAGGACTCAAGAAGGAGCAAGTTCAAAAGCTAAAGGACTCGTGACTGATAGGTCCGGGGGTGATGAGGCGTTGCGCTGGAGTTTTGCTCCTGACACAAATCGCTTGGCAGGGGCTTACAGTGCGAGTGCCACGGAATTCTTCTTATTATGTCGGGATAAGCTAGAGGCGCCAACGGAAAAACTAAAGGAGTGGATACTACTAGCCGATGATCATAGTCGACGTGCTGCGGCTCTTAAATATCTGATTCAGGGAGAACTGGCACGGCAAGTCACCGACTTGTTGCACAGGGATGGTATCAGCGGGACTTGGCTGGACGGGATAGAAGAAGACTCCGATATTCTGTCTGACTGGGATACAGCCAGCCGCACTAAGCTGGTTTACCAAGTGTTGAAATCACCCGATCAAATCAGGAGGCAGTGGCAAACACCCTTTGAACCGTCGGTACCTATACAGAAACCAATCAATCCATCAGTGGCCCTAAATAATATTTATGAATGGTGGGGGCAAGCGCGGAACCAAGCACTTAAGGATTATCACGCTGATGTATATCCAGAAGCTCATAAGATCAATTACTTGGATGATGACACAGGCTCATTTGATCGATCAGCGTGGTTAGTTCTACTGCTTTTGGGTGGATTCCATACAATGGGACGGACTATGCCGTCTCAGCACCGGAGGTTCATTGAAGACTGCCAACGAAGGGGGTGGTGGGATGTCTTTACCGACCCAATTCCCTCGCAGCGTTTCGAAGACTGGATGGGTGTTCTCGATCAATACATCGAACAGCAAGTGGATCAGCAAAGCTACGAGCAGTGGATGATGCGCTTTCCCATCATCTACAAGTTATCCAGATATCTAGATGACTATGCTGAACTATTTACAGGCCTTGAGCGTTATAAAAAGCCGTTCGATTTGCCTTTGGTTCTAACACCACTTGCGGACTCCGACCAACAAGGTGGTGGTATTTCAGCGCCGCCACTTTGGAAAACGCTCGGAATAGGCTCCAACTTTATTGTTAGGGAGTTGCTGCGTAACAACGTAATGGATACACCATATCTGAGAAAACATGCCTTTGTTCCTTATCTCGGTGTGCGAAATTTATTTAGTGAGATGGGTTGCGATACGTCAGATAATGTTCCTCGACAAAAGCTGTCTCCTCTTATTAGTAAGTTTATCGAGGAAAATATTGATAGTGAGAAGGCCACTTTTTATGGTGACTATGACATACCACTTCGAATAGTAGCTGAAGATTGGGAACTACAACACAGCCTCCTAGAGCGCGAGCTACCTGAGATAGAGGAATACGAATGAGTGCTCTAGATGACAATATAAAATTAAGCTCTGGTGACGAAGTAACCCATAAGCGATACGGCCCAGGAACGGTTGAGTTTGCCAAAGAAAAAACCGCAATTGTTCGATTTGAGCACGGCCTGGAAGAGTGCGGGATAGAGTCTCTGTCGCTTCGTGTCAGCCTGGATGCCGCACTTTCCTCTGGTCAGTGGCATGAGCCACAGAAGGTCATCACCAAATGCCAGGCAGCAGCTATCCTGTCGGTCAATGATGCATGGGGTGTATTCTCTCGTTCTCGTATATCTTTACTTCCGCATCAATTATGGGTCTGCCACCGTGTTTTAAGACAGTGGCCGATTCGACATCTGGTCGCTGATGATGTGGGTCTTGGTAAAACCATTGAGGCCGGTCTCATTCTTTGGCCTCTTCTCTCGAAAGGCTTGGTTCGTCGTCTTCTTGTTCTTTGTCCAGCATCGCTTGTCGAGCAATGGCAAGTGCGGCTCAGAGAGATGTTTGATATTAGGTTGACCAGGTACTCAACTGAAGCTGATAGCAAAAAATCAGATTTCTGGAACACGCATCATCAAGTTGTAGCGTCGCTTCCTACTTTACGTGCTGACAGAAACGGACGTCATGAGCGTATGCTGGAAGCGAAGCCGTGGGATTTGATGATTGTAGATGAAGCCCATCATCTAAACGCGGATGAAGCCAGTGGCGCAACGCTTGGGTATCGTTTTGTTGAGCAACTGCTGGAAAAAGGCAAAGCCGAATCCTGTATTTTCTTCAGTGGTACACCTCACCGAGGCAAAGCATATGGATTCTGGTCTCTTCTTCAATTGCTCAGGCCAGATTTATTCGATCCAAAAAAGCATGACGATGAACAAATCAGTAATCTTGGTGAGGTGCTGATAAGAAACAATAAGAGCCTTGTGACAGACATGCAGGGTAACAAGCTTTTTAAGCCAGTAAGCGTTTATCAAGAAACATATAGATACAAGCCTGAAGAGGATGAATTCTATACATTATTGACTGAGTTTATTGAATCAGGCAAGGCGTACGCGACCTCACTTGCTGCTCAAGAGGGGCGCCAGGTAATTCTTGTTCTAATCGCAATGCAAAAGCTCGCTTCTAGCTCAGTAGCCGCTATCCGCAAGGCGTTAAAAGGTCGCCTCGGTCGGCTTTGCACTGCAAGATTGGAGCTTAAAGAAAAGATTAACCTGTCATCTGATATGAAGGCGGCCATTTCAAAGGCAGATGATGAATCTGCATTGTTGAGTGACCTAGAAAATGATGTAGACATAATGCTGGCGGAGGCGACTCTGACGTTAATGGAGTCAGAGATCCCTAATTTGGAGTCTTTGGTGGCTGCGGCTGATAGGGTCAACACCGAGACGAAGATAGAAAAAATATTGGAGATCCTAGAAGATCGATTCAAAAATAGGCAAGTTCTATTTTTCACTGAATACAAAACCACTCAATCGCTTCTTATGTCGTCATTGATCAGTAGATATGGTGATGGCTGCGTTACGTTTATCAATGGCGATGAAAGATTAGAAGAGTTGATGCTGCCAAACGGAATTACTGCTACTAGATCGATTAATAGAGGGGACGCTGCCGACTTATTCAATGAAGGAAAAGTACGCTTCTTGATATCAACAGAAGCTGGCGGCGAAGGTATAGACTTGCAAGATAGGTGTTACTCACTTATTCATGTTGATTTACCCTGGAATCCAATGCGTTTGCATCAGCGCGTAGGTCGTTTGAATCGATACGGGCAGAAACATCCGGTCGACGTTATTTCATTGCGAAACCCAGCAACAGTAGAGTCTCGAATATGGGATTTACTCAATGAAAAACTGGCGCGCATTACTTCAGCCCTATCGGGTGCAATGGATGAGCCAGAAGATCTACTGCAGTTGGTACTTGGAATGTCGAATACAAGTGTATTTACAGAGTTGTTCAGTAGCGGGCAATCTGTGAAAAAAGACCGTCTTGATCGATGGTTTGACACTAAGACGGAAACACTAGGTGGAGAATCAGCGATAGACACAGTTAAAGCACTTGTTGGAAATGCTACGCGTTTTGATTTATCTGGGTTGAAGGATGTGCCTGACGTAGATCTTCCCCATTTACAAAAATATTTTGAAAGTATGCTCAGCTTGCATCGCAGAAGACCTATCCGTTCCGATCAAGGCATATCATTCAAGACCCCAGATCAATGGCTTGATGAGCCTGGCATGCGTCGCAAGTATGAGAATATGTTATTCGATCGTAGTGCTCATGGCGAAAAAACCGCGGAAAAAATACTTGGCGTCGGCCACAAGATCTTCGATAAATCATTGAAAGTTGCATCTGAGTATCCCGTATCATTAACGCTTTGCAGTGACCTAGAAAGATCAATATTAATCTTTCAAATATTCGACAGCGTAACGGATCGTTCTGGTTATATGCGTCAAGCCGTAGTTGGCATGAAGCAAGATGCCCATGGAGAGTGGAGTGTTTTGCGCGACTGGGAAGTGCTTAATAGTCTCAATGCTATTGATTCAAAGGAGCACTATTCGGAGATCAATGGCATTGAGATGGGCGTAGTAAAAGACGCTGTAGAATCTGCAACAGCCAAAATGGCATATGAAATTGAGAAATTTAATTTTCCATTCAAAGTGCCCGAATTTAGACCTATAGCTTTGTTATGGACGAATAACAATGAAAATTAGAACCTGGGTAGTACGAGCAGGGCGCGGTGCAATACGCCTGGACGAGTTTCTCGAAAGTAATGTCGTTGGGATTGGTTGGGCATTACTGCCAGACCTATCTGTCTTTACTGACAGAAAACAAATCTTAAAACTCGTTAAAGAGGCATGGCCTGACTGGAAACCTGGAAAGCAGACAGCGTCCACGGGGCAGGTTTATCGGTTTGCCCACGAGATCAGTCAAGGTGATCGTATATTAACCTACGACCCGCAGAGGCGGATATACAATATTGCAGCGGTAGAAGGTGCATACAAATACGACACAGCCAAATTGGAAGGGTTTCCCCACCTGCTACCTGTGAAGTGGATTGGCGAAGTTAACCGTGACCAACTATCAACATCCGCCAAAAATAGCCTTGGCGCTATCTCAACTCTTTTCCTTGTCCCAAAGAAGGTGGCTGAGGAAATCGATGCCGTTCTAACGGGCAAACAACCTATTGCCCCTGATCCAGAGAAGACAGATGAAACGGATGAAGGTCAGCTGTTAGAGGATGTTGAAGATAAGGCGCTGGAGTTTATAAAAGACCGAGTATCCAAGCTCGATTGGGAAGAAATGCAGGAACTGGTTGCCGGAATACTCCGCGCAATGGGATACAAAGCGCGTGTCTCTCCAGCAGGCCCTGACAGGGGTAAGGATATCGTTGCTTCGCCAGATGGCTTTGGGTTCGAAAGCCCTCGCATTGTGGTTGAGGTGAAGCACCGTAGCGGCGCCATGGGCGCCCAAGCCATTCGCAGCTTCCTAGGCGGCAGGCATCAAGATGATAAGGGCCTCTACGTCAGCACAGGCGGTTTCAGCAAAGATGCCTACTACGAGGCAGAGCGTGCCAACATCCCGCTGACGCTGATGACCCTAGATGAACTAGTGACAGCGCTTCTGGAGCATTATGAAGAGTTGGATATGGATACCAAACAGATGGTGCCGCTCAAGCGACTCTACTGGCCGATATAACCTTAAATTCCTGGTATTTCTGTAAAATGCTTTACAAAACATAAAGTTGCATAATTTTCGCCTCATTGCTAGCCTATTCCTATAGGAGGCAGTGATGCAATGAAACCAGCTCGAATCATCTTAGTACGGCACGGAGAATCGCTAGGCAATATTGATAAAAGCCTTTACGCGCATACCCCCGATCACGCAGTACCTTTGACCAAGAAAGGCAGGAAGCAAGCACAGCAGGCGGGGCAAGATATTCGGCAGCTTATCGGTAGTGAGTCGGTCTACTCATACTGCTCCCCCTGGATACGTACAACTCAGACCCTCGAAGGTATTACTGAGGCGATCCAGGGGAATATCGTTCGCTCAATCGAGGACCCCAGAATTCGCGAGCAGGACTGGGGACACTACAAGGAAGAGGCGTTTTTGGCACAAGAGAACGCGGCACGAAAGGAGTACGGCAAATTCTACTTCCGTCTGCAGGACGGAGAGTCTGGAGCCGATGTCTTTGACCGAGTCTCAACCTTCTTAGAGACGCTGCACCGCGACTTTGACAAGCCGGACTACCCAGACAACGCATTGATCGTGACCCACGGCGTCACGCTGCTAGTCTTCCTCATGCGCTGGTTCCATTGGACGGTGCAGGAATTTGAGGCTTACCGGAATCCGAAGAATTGCCAGGTTGTAGTCATTGAGCGTGAAGACAGCGGCCGTTACAAGATCCTGTCCGAGTTGGAAAGGTATTCAGAAGAGACCGGAGCATAATGAAGTTGATCTCTAAGGGCTTGAACTGTACAAAACCAGCGGTAATATACTCGACTTCCGGTGGCACAAAACGACATGTTATTCCTAGATATTGAGGCCAGTAGCTTATCCGAAGGCAGTTATCCCATCGAAGTTGCCTGGGGTGATGAATCAGGCCAGATCGAGTCTCACCTTATCAATCCTTATCTATACCCGGATTCGTTCACAGACTGGTCACCAGATGCACAGGCTGTACATGGATTATCTAGGGATTACCTCAACGAGAATGGAAAGCACCCTAAGCAGGTAGCTGAGCGTTTGTGCTCGGAGTTGAATGGCCATCTAGTTGTCAGCGATGCGCCAGACTTTGATAACTTTTGGCTCCAGCGGCTGTTTGATGCTGTTGGAATGTCCAATTTGATTGAAATTCAACACATCGAATCTCAGCTTCAAAAGGTATTACCGATTGAGTATTGGATGTCTGAATCCGAATCTGACAAGTTGCCTATCGAGCACATTTATGAACGCGCATTGGAGAAACATCCCCTGCCAATGCATCGTGCTGCTAATGATGTTGAGTACCTGATTTCCCTCTACAAAGAGGCCAAAAAGGTGTCTAATAAAAAATAAGCGAAACTATATAAAACAACACCTTACTGAGCTTTACGAGCGCTTAGTATTAGACAGGACAAACAAGGCAATACGTTTAAAAACAGTGACTTACAAAGAAAAAATCAATCAATAAAAAAAGGCACACCCTCTGAGGTTACACTGCGCACTCGCCTCAAAAAAGAGGCTGCAACACTGATCCCAGTCATTGACCAGAGTAATGTGGATTTTCTGGTGAACAGGAAGGTGCCACTGACCCCTCTATGGACAGGG
>JABIFG010000266.1 GCA_018650795.1 Fidelibacterota bacterium | reverse complement strand
GCGGTTGTTATGGTAGCGGTTATGGTTTGAAAACATGAAGTGGAGTCCATAGCGAAGATTAGCACTACTATGGTTCTGTGAGACAATACACTGCTCTACAAATTCCAGATAAATTCCATCTCGATGCCCTGAAATCCGATTGCCCCTAATATTAATGTTTTTGCAATACCAGAGATGAATACCATTACCTGAGCGAGACTCTGTCTTGGCCTGTCCACTGATTAAATTATTTTCGATCAGGCAATTTTCGGATTTTGAAAGGTAAATGGCGAAAAAATTATCCTCAAAACTGTTATTGCTGACTCTGCCCCCATGTGCTTCTTCAAAGCGAACAGCAGCGTTTTCATCAAGGTGACTCAGACCAGACCCCCTGAGGATAAAGCCTTCAATACTCACATTTTTTGCGGTTATGGTGATGATTTCACCGCTGTGGTTACCATCGATAACAGGATTATCCACGCCTAAAAGGGTAAGTGGGTGTGAGATGAGCAGACCACTTTCAACATAGGTGCCGGAATGAACCAGAATGGTATCACCCGCGATGGAAGCTGCCAAGCCCTGGGCAATTGTCGTCTGCGGATAATCAGAGCCAACCTGGATCTGACCAGCCCACAAACTTGAACTTAAAAAGGAGACGCTTAATATGACACGGAGCAAGAACATCTATTTCAACCAGGCGGTTTCCACATAATTTTTGACCTGCTCCCAATCCATAGTTTCACCAAAATAGAGCAGTGCTACATCATCTGCTGTTTTCTGAGTGCGATATGCAGACAGATTCAAGCCCATGGGACTTTTCAATTTTGTGGCATGAACGAAAATCATTTCCTGGAGCGGATAGAGATTTCCTGCATCCTCAAAATCAGTGAAATACAAGCCGTAAATCTTCTCAGATGATACCTCACCTTTTTTGACAAATGCCGCAAGACATTCAATGGAATCAAATTTATAGGATTTACCCTTGGTTGTCAGCAGCTCTGAGCCATAGTGTTCTTCAACGATAGTCATGCGGCAATAGCTGCAACCATCTTGTCCATAGTTGATTGCCTGTACCTCAGGTTCGCAGCTACACAAAAATAGGACTGCAATCGAAAGTGATAGTAAGGTTAAAGCATTTTTCATTGGGACTGCTTGTCCCGCCAGGTAAAAAAGGCAGCTAGATAACCCATAAATATTGAAGCAAAGGCTAGCAGGCCACCACCTGATGGAAGAGAGGTTGTTACAAAATTCAGCATGGTTTTGGTACCAAAGAGGGGCGGTTGGTAAGTCATTCCCTCAATTTGAATCGCTGCATGCTCCGTATCCAGGTTGTGCCCAAAATCATAATTCCAGAGATAAAAATCAATCAAGCCTATGAGGGCAAATATGGAAAAGAGAGCCAACCATATATAGAGTAATTTTTTGCCACCCTTCCAGGCAACCAACAGACCTGAGACCATCAGGAACCCTACAATTGCGGGCATATATTTTAACTCTGGGATTGACTCAGGAACGATTTCCTGCATTCCGATATAATGATTAACGATGTTTAAATTTTTCAGGTCATTCTTTGCATGACCATCCACGGTATTGATTCGAATATATATGCCCAGACCTTCTGGGTATTGTGGTGCTTCGACTGTGATGGACCATAGAGGGAAAATGTATGTCCCTATTAAGAGTAAGGCGCCCACCGCTAATATCCACCTCGATTTACTATTCATTCCACTATCATCCATTCAGATAAGCAAAGCTGGGGGCATTAGGCCCCCAGCTTCATCAGTTATTTTTTATCAGTTAAAGGAAATGGGGAGTTTTGATCCCTTGGGTGATACCCTTACATAACCTTGCATTTCCTGGTGAAGTGCTGAACAGAAGTCAGTACAATAGAAGGGAAATACACCCACTTTTTTGGGTTCCCAACGAAGTGTATTTGTGGCACCAGGCATGACCAACAATTCAGAATTGCGAGCACCCTGCATGGCGAAACCATGGGGAATATCCCAATCCTGCTCAAGGTTGGTTACATGGAAATAAACCACATCACCCACTTTGATACCTTCAATATTATCAGGTTTGAAGTGAGTACGGATGGTGGTCATATAGACATGAACTTCGTTTCCAACACGTTCTACGCGAGCTTCTTTTTCAGTGACTGCACGATATGGATGCTCGTTGTGCTCTAGCTCATAGATTTTAGTAGTATTGGGGTGGACAAGGTCAGCTGGAATTCCTTGTGCATAGTGTGGCTCACCAACTGTGGGGAAATCCAATAGCAGTTTCATCTTTTCACCAGAGATGTCAATGAGCTGGGCTGCATGTGCTAACTCGGGACCAGTTGAAAGATAACGATCCTTGGTCATCTTATTCAAGCCAACCAAGTATTTACCCCAGGGTTTCATGCTGCCTCCACCGGGAATCATGAGGTGTCCTAATGAGTAATAGGTTGGGATGCGATCTACAACTTCCCAGGTTCCCAATTTCCATTTGACAACTTCAGAAGTAATAAAAGCAGATGTATAGGCATTACCTTTTCCATCAAACTCTGTATGCAGTGGTCCCAGACCAACATTGGTTACTTCACCAGCAATCGTTGCATCGTAATCCAGAACAGGAATACCACCAGCTTCACCAATAAATTTCTCGTCTTCAATCGCTTTCAACATCTTAGAAAAGGAGTGGACGGAAACAACAGCAGCCAGCTTACCACCACCAACGATGTATTCACCGGAAGGATCAACATCAACACCATGAGGTGATTTTGGAGTTGGCATATAGTAGATCAAACCGGGACAGTCAGCCGGGTCTAGAGTAACAACAGTTTTATTACGCGTGGAAACAGCAGAATGAGTGGTGTGATTCATGCGGTTGGTGTAATGCTCGCCTGGACGGACCTTACCCTTTCCTTCAGCCAAATATTTCTCGGCCAGTTTCCAATTAACTGCAGCGATAAAGTCTTTATCATTTTTTGAAGCATTCACTTCTAAGAGAGTGTTAGCTTGCTCAGTGTTGTAGCATGTGAAGAAAGCCCAACCGTGTGAAGGACCTTTGCCACCACTGGCCAAATCATAGTCATAACCAGGTACGATAATTTGGAATTCGATGTTCATATGACCATCATCAGGATTCACTTTGATGAAGGAAATGGTTCCACCAAAGTTTTCCTTATAACTATCGATTGGTACATCTGCCTGTGGAATAGGAACACTAAAGCGTGTTGATGCCACAACATACTCAGAGTTTTGAGTTATGAACGGTGAGCCATGATTTCCGCCTGAGTTAGGTATTTCAATGATTTCAGCTGTTTCGAAATTCTTCAGATCAATTCGAGCAATACGGGGAGTGTTATTTCCATTGATAAAAATCCAGCGACCATCTGTAACACCGTCAGTTTGCGATAATTCCGGATGATGGGAGTCGTCCCAGGGGATATATCCAAAAGATGTTTTGAGCATATCTTTGGTTTCTTCATTAAAACCATAACCATTTTCGGGGTCTACTGAGAATACAGGAATTTCTCTGAATAAACGTCCTGATGGTAAACCATAAACACCGAGTTGACCGCTGAAGCCACCAGATGTAAAGGCATAGAACTCATCATAATCACCAGGGGCGACATAAACTGCTGAGGCAGCATCGCCTGAACCTAGAATCGGCTTCTCTTTTTTTGCACATTCTGAAATGAGTAGAAAGGTGGCAATTACCAGAATTACACCCACAACTCGCATCATCGTTTTGTTCATACGTTTTCCTCCTACGTATTGTTTATTAATTCTCTATACTCGTGTCTTAAGCTTCAGGAGCTTCAGCACCTTTAAGGGTTCTCAAATATTCGAGAATTGCACGAGCATCATCTTCGGTCACATTCTGAAATGTCATGGGCACATAGAACTCTGCCAACATAGCTTTCACCTCAGGATGCTTTTTGACCATTTCATCCGGATTTAAAATCATATTCATGATGAATGCAGGTGAACGACGTGTGGTAACTCCAGCCAGTGGTGGACCCACCAAACGCTCGTTGACTTTATGACAGGCAACGCATTTTAATTCAAAGACCTCTGCGCCCTTGCTTGCCAATGCTTCATCTTGAGGACCGAGGGTGAGCGATCCAATGGGACCGATGCCATGTTTAATCTGATCCTGGGTGAGCCCTTCCGGGCTTAATTTTGGCGTGGCTGCCTTTGCTGGTTCACTATCCCCGCCTCCACAATTCATCAGTACCAGCGCTGTAATAAGGACCAGCCCTATTTTCTTAATCATGTTACTTTAACTCCTATTCGTGTTATGTAGAATTTTATGAGATTTTTTATCATAATTCCTGGTAAAAGAAGGGAGCTCTTCGCTCCTGTTTAAATTCTGAGGGCTATTTATGACCTCTAGCGCATAAACTGATTTAATGACGTAGGGTTAGCAAGGTTAAATTGCTAATATTAATTATTTTTAATGTAAGTTTTTACCTGTGGGAACTATTGTGAACCACTAGCAAGCAATAAGCGGAAATCGTATTATCAGGAGGATCTTTTTTCTTCAGCCAGATTGTCTTTGACAATGAGATAGCGATGGATCAGAAAGCTTGCGATGATGGTCACGATAAGAATTGAAACTGTTGTATTATATCGATTCAAATAGACACCAATCTGTTCCCAATTTTCACCAATCGTACTACCCAGCCAGATTAAAGTACCATTCCATAACAGGCTTGAAATTGTTGAAAGAATGATAATTTTCCAGATATTGAGTTTGCCAATACCTGAAAACAGGCCTACAACACTTCTCAGCCCTGCCAGAAAACGATTGATGAGAACGACACCGTAGCCCCATTTTTCAAACAAGCCTTCAACCCGTTTTAAACTGCTTGGAGAAAACCAGGTTTGTTGGGTAGAATACATAAATCGACGCCCATACCTATAGCCAACCACATACAGCGTGAGAAATCCGAGGACACTTCCCAGGAGGGTTGTTCCCATGGCCATGGAAAAAGAGAGATCACCACGACCCACTAGATAAGCACCAAAAAGCAGTATGGTATCTCCTGGAATTGGAGGAAAAATATTCTCAACATAAGAAGCTAAAAACACGGCCAGGAAAATCAGCCAGGCTGGTGATTGCTCGATAAAACTTAAAAGGGATTCCAACACGTGAAGGCAACAGTTCTAAAATTTTGAAAGGAGACAAACAGCCTGGGCCGCCACAGCATCTCCATTGCCTGTCATGCCCATGCCTTCCGTTGTGGTGGCTTTCACAGATATCTGATCAAGAGATATCCCTAATGCTTCAGAAAGTTTTTGGCGCATCTCTGGTAAGAAGTCCATGACCTTGGGTCGTTGGAGAATGAGGGTAGCATCCATATTGGAAACCAGGTAGCCTTTTGCCTTAATCAGAGACACGACATGTTCCAGAAGCTTGATGGAATAAATGCCCTCGAACTCAGGGGAAGTATCTGGGAAATGTTGTCCAATATCCCCTAAGGCCAGAGCACCAAGAACTGCATCTGCAATGGCATGTGTTAGTACATCTCCGTCAGAGTGCCCCAGTGTTCCTTTTTCAAAAGGAATTTTAACACCACCTAAAATCAGATCGCGATCTTCCACCAGACGATGGACATCATAGCCGCTTCCTATTCTCAGGTTAGGGGTTAGGGGTTGGGTGTTGGGGGTTTTACTCATATAATTTTGCAATACTCTCGTCCGTCTCCGCATAACTCCGTGCGGGCAGGCAAGGCACACACAGGTGCCAACTTATTTAAGCGCTCTTTTTCTGATAATTTTGAATTTATCTTTGAATTTCGCATCAACTTCTAACTTCTAACTTCTAACTTCTAACTTCTAACTAATAAACATGGCATCGCCATAACTAAAGAAACGATACTTGTTTTCTACAGCCACTTTGTAAGCCTTAAGAATTTTTTCCTTGGATGAGAAAGCTGATACCAGCATTAATAGCGTTGACTTGGGCTGGTGGAAATTGGTGATAATGCCATCAACAACCCTGAAGATGTAAGGCGGATAAATGAACTTATTGGTCCAGCCATCTCCAGGTTCGAGTTCACGAGGATACATGACGGCTGATTCAAGGGCACGCACCACAGTGGTTCCAACTCCAATCACACGACGACCTTCAGTTTTTGCTTTCTTAATGGCAGTAACAGTCTCTTCCGGTACATTAAAATATTCAGCATCCATCTGATGTTTGGTGATATCCTCAACATTTACTGGTCTAAAAGTTCCCAGTCCAACGTGTAGGGTCACGGTGTGAATTTCTACCCCCTTGGCCTTAGCCTTTTTTAAAAGGGCTTCAGTGAAATGTAAACCTGCTGTGGGAGCTGCAACAGCACCCCGGTGCTCAGCATAAACGGTTTGATAACGATCTTTGTCTTCATCATTAGCTTCACGAATGATGTATGGAGGAAGCGGCCATTTGCCAACTTCATCAAGAATGGAATAGAAATCACCACCATTTTTATCAAAACGAACGACACGACCACCTGAAACCGTATTATCCACGACATCACAGGTGATTTTATCTTCGATAACCAGCTTATTGCCTACGCGCACCTTGCGGGCAGGTTTCACCAGCGTCTCCCAGAGGTTATTACCTAGCTCACGCAGTAAAAACAATTCGATTTCGGTATCTGTTTTGTCCTTGCGTGCAAAAAGTCTTGAGGGGAAGACTTTGGTATTATTCAGTACAAGGACATCTCCTGATTTAAGAGAATCCACGATATTGGAAAACTTGCTATGCTCAACTTCTCCAGACTGAGCATCCATCACGAGTAGTTTGGATCCATCACGTTTGGCGGTAGGGTGTTGGGCGATTAGCTCATCTGGCAATTCATAGTCGAAATCAGACAAGGTCAGGGCTTTTGCGCGATCAAACAGCATATATTATTCTTTCTTTCTTTGAAATATGTTGGTTTGGGATAACTCGGCTTTTAACACAAAGCCTAAATGTCTGTATGCCTGAGGTGTTGCCTGCCTACCACGGGCTGTTCTAACCAGAAAGCCTTCCATGATAAGAAAAGGTTCGTAAACTTCTTCCAGAGTGTTGGCTTCCTCACCAACTGCCACTGAAAGTGAATTAAGACCTACGGGTCCACCTTCAAATTTTTCTATAAGTGCCTTAAGTATACGTTTGTCCATATCATCGAGACCATACTCATCCACATTCAACATACCCAGAGCATCATCGGCGATTTGTTTATCTATTGAACCGTTGCCCTTTACCTGGGCATAATCTCGGGTTCTTCTCAGAAGCCGATTGGCTATACGAGGCGTGCCTCTGCTACGACGAGCCAATTCAAGGGCGCCTTCGTCATCAATGGGAACATTCAGGATATTTGCTGAACGCTTAATGATATGCTGGAGTTGCTCCGCTTCATAAAAATCCATTCTCAGTACCACACCAAAGCGAGCCCGCATGGGCGGTGTTAACAGACCGGCCCGTGTGGTGGCACCTACCAGTGTGAAAGGCTCGAGATTTAATTGAACGCTCCTGGCACTGGGACCTTTATCAATCATGATGTCTATGCGATAATCTTCCATAGCCGAATACAGGTATTCTTCAACGACATGGTTCAAGCGATGGACTTCATCAATAAAAAAGACATCTCGATCTTCAAGATTGGTTAAGAGGCCTGCCAGATCAGCGGCTTTATCGAGAACCGGCCCAGAGGTGATTTTGATATTCACAGCAAGTTCTTTTGCCACCAACATGGCCAGTGTCGTTTTGCCCAGGCCGGGAGGTCCAAATAGAAGGACATGATCCAGAGCCTCATTGCGCTGTTTGGCAGCTTCGATGAATATCTTTAGTTGAGCGACAACATCTTCTTGACCCACGAAATCTTTCAAACTCTGTGGTCGCAGAGCACGATCAAATTCCTGTTCTTCGGTCAATTGTTGAGGTTGTGTTAAATCACTCATTTTCTCAATCTACACTTGTCTCTCTCTGAATTTTGGTCTCTAGAACTTCTACTCAAAATGTGCCGGCAAATATAGTCGGTGAGGTAGGCTGTTTCCAAGTGAAGCCTTGGCGGGGCTATATCCCGCACATTCACACAACTCATGTATTCTGTGATTCTGCAAAGGCTAGCACGTGTCGATCCAGGTCAAGACAATAACCAACCCGGTCACCCCAGTCTCGCATGGTCACATCCAATATAATTTCTGCTCCATTTTGAAGGGCCCGACCAAGATACTCCTCGGCATTATCAACAGTGAGATACAGTTCAGCGCGAGGGTTTCCCGGGGCAATCTCCGGGAAGATATCCCTTCCCAGGAGTCGTTTGATCCCTTCCGTGGGCATCAGACCCAAAACGAAGCCACTCTCCAGCTGAAACTCAGTCATACCTGGCACATGGAGATGTGGTTGAATTTGGAGTGTAGACTCATAGAATGCCCTGGCAGCCTCCTGGTCAGATACATAAAGAATGGTCATGCCTTGCCTAATCATGCTATCAAATCTACTTCGCCAGCATTTCTTTTAGGTAATGCCCAGTATACGATTTCTTCACCCTGGTGATTTCCTCGGGAGTACCAGAAGCGAGTAGCTCTCCACCACCATCACCGCCTTCTGGTCCGAGATCAATCACATGATCAGCTGACTTGATGACATCCAGATTGTGCTCAATCACCAAGACGGTGTTACCTTTATTTACCAGACGATTTAAAACCGATAAAAGCATGTTAACATCTGCAAAGTGTAAACCCGTGGTGGGTTCATCAAGAATGTAAAAGGTACGGCCCGTTCCGACTTTACTGAGCTCGCTGGCCAATTTGACTCTTTGGGCTTCACCTCCCGATAAGGTCGTTGCCTGTTGTCCCAACTTGATATAACCAAGACCAACATCTACTAGTGTATTTAGTTTTCGTTTCAGGGCTGGAATCGCTTTAAAAAATCCGTAGGCTTCTTCTACTGACATATCAAGTATTTCAGAAATATTCTTCTTTTTGTACAGAATCTGTAGCGTCTCGCGGTTATAGCGTTTTCCTTTACAGTCTTCACACTGGACATAGACATCAGGTAAAAAGTGCATCTCAATCTTGCGGATACCATCACCTTGACAGCTTTCACAACGACCGCCTTTGACGTTGAATGAAAAGCGACCCGGTTTATAACCGCGTATTTTAGCCTCTGGAAGCTGTGAGAAGAGATCTCTGATAAAAGTGAAAGAGCCTGTGTAAGTAGCTGGATTGGAACGAGGGGTACGCCCAATGGGAGATTGATCGATATTGATAACCTTGTCGATATAGGCCAGACCTTCAACTCGATCAAAGGGCAGTGTTGTGATCTTCGTATTATATATGGAGCGCGCCATAGCTGGATAAAGGGTCTGGTTTATTAGTGATGACTTACCTGAACCTGAAACACCTGTTACACAGATAAATTTTCCCAGGGGGAAATCAATGTTAAGTTTTTGCAGATTGTTCCCTCGCGCTCCGACTAAGGATATTTTACTGTTCTTACCTTCTCTTCTTTGTAAAGGCACAGGGATGGACAACTCACCTGTCAAATATTTGGCCGTCAGAGACTTTTTATTCTTGAAAAACGATTTTGGTGGACCAAATGCAACAATCTCCCCACCATGTTCTCCAGCACCGGGACCCATGTCGACCAGTATATCTGCTTCTTCCATGGTTTCCTGATCATGCTCAATAACAATAACTGTGTTTCCCAAATCTCGTAAATGCTTTAAAGTTTCAATAAGTCTACGATTGTCTCTCTGGTGCAGTCCAATAGACGGTTCATCCAGAATATAGAGAACCCCAACCAATTGTGAACCAATCTGTGTTGCCAGTCTTATGCGTTGGGCTTCTCCACCAGATAAAGTTCCAGCGGTTCTAAATAAGTTTAAATAATCCAATCCAACATTTACTAGAAAACTTAATCTTTCTTTTACTTCCTTTAAGATTTGTTTTCCGATTTGCTCTTCTGTTTCTGTGAGTTTTAATTCATTAAAGAATGCTTGCAGTTCTTTGATGGGTAAATAACTCAAGTCGGTGATGCTTTTCTTCCCCAGGAATATATGATTCGCTTCAATTCGAAGACGCGATCCTCCACATGTTTCGCAGGGCAAAGAACTCATATACCCTTCAATCCATTTTCTTATGCCTGGTGAAGTGGTTTGTTTATATCTGCGTTCCAAATTTGGAATAACACCTTCAAAGCCGCCCTCGTACTCACCTTTCCACCGATCGGATTCGTAGGCCATCTTAATCTTTTTATCACCGGTACCTCTGATCATAGCTTCCTTTGCCTCATCACTAATACTGCTCCAAGGTTGTGTAAACTTGAAGTTATAGTGGGAAGCCAGACTTTTCAGAATGGCGGCGTACCAGTTACCACGAGGTTGTTCACCAAGGGGCGCTATTGCTCCTTGTAGCAAAGACTTACGTTTATCAGGAACTATAAGATTGATATCCATACTGGTTTGCATGCCAAGACCATCGCAACTTGGACAAGCTCCATAAGGACCGTTAAAAGAAAACAATCGTGGTTCTAGATCCGGATAGCTTATCTCACAATAGGGACAGGCGTAATGTTCAGAGAATACATGTTCCTCTTCACCAACCACATCAATGATCACCATACCCGTACCATGTTTTAAGGCAAGCTCAACAGAATCAGTTAATCTGTCTTTAAACTCTTCATTTATAACGAGACGATCAATGACAATTTCTATTTTATGCTTTTTGTTTTTATCCAGAGTTATTGGTCGGCCGACTTCTTGTATTTTACCATCTATCCGAACACGAACAAAACCCTCTCTCTTAATTTCCTTAAAAGTTTCTTTAAACTCACCTTTTCTGCTTTGCACAATTGGAGAAAGAATCTGAATATTCGCATCATGTTTCAGGTTTAAAATTGAATCAACTATTTGTTGAACGGTTTGCCTGGTAATAGGACGCCCGCAATTATAACACTCTGGCTTGGCAATACGCGCAAAAAGCAGCCGGAGATAATCATGTATCTCTGTGACAGTCCCCACTGTCGATCTGGGATTTCGACCAGCAGATTTTTGTTCAATGGATATTGCCGGGGATAGACCGTCAATATAATCTACATCGGGCTTTTCCATAAGACCCAGAAACTGCCTTGCATATGCCGAAAGAGATTCAACGTACCTGCGTTGACCTTCGGCATAGATAGTATCAAATGCCAGGGAAGTTTTACCTGAGCCGGAAAGCCCCGTTATTACTATAAATTTATCTCTTGGGAGTTCTAAGTTTACATTTTTTAGGTTGTGCTCTCGAGCACCATGTACAATCAACTTTTCGCTACGCATAAATTCCTCAATTCAAACTTTGAAGATATTTGAAGGACTAGCCTGGTGGAAGCACAATTTAGATTTTCTCAAATATTATTGGGAATATGGCCAGGCTGCCGAAAATCTGATGGTTTTTGCTGGCTCGTCGAAATAGATGCCGATTCATGCACCTTACGCTTCTAGCTAAATGCTGACACTACATGCTTTCCAATAACAAGCGGTTTCCTTGGAGATATACCGATAATCAGCTAAAATATTATACGTTCTTAGGGTGATGCTAGTTATCCACATTTTTTTACATCGTTCCTGTACAGGCACACTTTTATGAATTGTGGTGCTTATTCTTCAGCGTTGTGCTTCTGAATGGTCCGAATTATCTGACCTTGATGCATATTGTTTACTTCAATTATAATCGCCTACACTAATATGAGACCTGAGGATGTGTCTGAAAATAGCTTATATCTGACCCGTCAGTCAGAAACTATCAATTGACGCACTACGGTTGAGACCATTGAAGGTTTTTTGAATTTCCACCAATATGCTGGATCATAACGATACAATAGACCCTTTTGCCGGTTTGTGCACTACCTGAAAATACTTTTCTCAGAAACTCGCAATCCAAGCCGGAAATACACCCAATAGAGCTTTACCCTTGTGAATTCAAAGGATTTCTCCAACATCCTTCGCTTCATGAAGCGAGCGAGCAATCCTGAGTACACTTAGCCGAGCAGCAGACCAGATTCCTTTGTCGTCAAGCCAATAGACGCTCAAAATTGTTTCAATAAGTTATGATAGTTTTATGTAAACCTAACTATAACTGTTTATCTTAACATCAAACTCTTTGCTATTTATACTTCCTGTTTCCCCTCTCAAATATATTATTATCTTCCTTTGATTATGCACAGAGCACAACATTCACTAAGATTCGATTTAATTCCTAAGCTTGAGTTACATCTTCACCTTGAAGGTTCGATTCCGCCTGCTATCATACTCGAACTTATCAATAAGTACGATCATACCTTGGCCAAAACCCTCACAATTGAATCGCTCACTAAAATATTTCAATTCAATGACTTCACTCATTTTCTAGAACTATGGGCCTGGAAAAATACCTTTATACGTGAGACTGATGATTTTACGCTTATTGCAAATTCTGTTGCCAAACATCTTCGCTCCCAAAACATTCACTATGCAGAGATTTTCTATTCACCAGCAGATTTTGCCAAAACAGGCATACCGCTTCAGGATATGACTGAAGCGATATATAGAGGTTATTCAAAAGTTGATGGTATCAAAATACAGCTTATTGCTGATCTTGTACGCGGTAGTGATCCAAAGCAAACTTATTCTATGCTCGACCCATTACTTGAACTACAGCATGAGGGTGTTATCGGCATTGGCCTGGGAGGCAATGAAGCCAAGTTTCCTCCTGGTGTTTACAAGGCTACATTCCAGCGTGCCAGAGATATGGGGTTACTCACAACGGTTCATGCTGGGGAAGGCGCCGGCCCTGCAAGTATTTGGGAGGCCCTCAGAGAGCTTCACCCTCATAGAATTGGTCATGGTGTAAGAGCTGTTGAAGACCCCTTGCTTATGACTCATCTGGCCGAGCACCAAATCCCTCTGGAGGTATGTCCGCTTTCAAATATTTGCACAGATATCTATTCTGATTATGCACAACATCCAGTCCGTCGAATTTTCGACTCTGGAATTCCAATCTCAATTAATACTGATGATCCGGCCATGTTTCAAAACTCAATGGCAGAAGAGTATGCTGGGTTAATGGACATCCACCGTTTTTCAGCACTTGAGATTCAGCAATTGACCCTTACTGCGGTTGAACACAGCTTTGCAGACGAAGCCACAAAATCTGCATTAAGGACCTCAATCATTCAAGACCCGCAGTGGACGTCTCATTTCATCGCTTAATCAGTCCGCTTAGCGTCCCCTTTACCCCACCAACTAATTCTGCTATAAAACATTATAGCCCGCTTATATTGATTCACTATTAGTTCGTGTAAAATTGAGAAAGCAGGAGAGAAATTGAATGAACGCCCTCACTCTACATAACATCACCAAAACCTTTAATGACTTCACGGCTGTTGACAGCCTTTCACTCGAAGTCCCTGAGGGCAGCATATACGGCTTTATTGGTCCTAACGGGTCCGGTAAAACCACCACAATTCGCATGATTATGAATATTTTGCATCCTGATTCCGGAGATATTCAAGTTCTTGGCTCGTCTCGCGCCGCGATTGACAATGACTTGATTGGTTATCTTCCTGAAGAACGTGGTCTATACAAAAAGATGAAAATCCGTGAACTACTACATTTCTATGGCGAACTCAAAACGGGTCATACTGTCGCTGAAGAGGTTAATACATGGCTTACCAAACTCGATCTCGCCGAGTGGGGTAATAAAAAGGTAGAAGCCCTAAGTAAGGGTATGAGCCAGAAAGTCCAGTTTATCGCCACGGTAGTGTCCAATCCCAAGCTGGTAATTCTTGATGAACCCTTCAGTGGTCTTGATCCCGTAAATACTGATGTTCTCTTACAAGCCATGCTGGAACTTCAGAAAAATGGTGCCACCGTGATATTCAGCACCCATGATATGGCCACAGCTGAGAAGGTCTGTGATTATGTCTTTATGATTCATAAAGGTAAAAAAGTTCTGGATGGCACCCTGCATGAAATTCAGGATAAATATGGAAGCGATACACTGCGCATCCGCTGTGACAATAAACCATTAGGTTTGGAACGCATCGCCGGGGTAGACAAAGTCCATGACTTTGGTCAATCCCAGGAGTTGAGGATATCAGCCGAATCCAATCCTCAGGATATCTTGAAAGAATTAATGAAGGACAACACATTACTTAGCTTTGAGCTGATGAAACCCTCCCTCCATGATATTTTTGTTCGAATAGCCGGTGCCAAGGAGGTGGATCATGTATAAGGTAATACGTCTGGCTCTCAGAGAGTATTTAGCTGCCGTCCGCACCAAGGGCTTTATTATCGGTCTCGTCATGCTACCCATTTTTATGAGTGGCAGCATGATTGCCATGGCATTACTGAAAGATCACGTAGATATCCGTGAACGTCATATCGTGGTAGTAGATGAGACTGGGCAATTTAGTGAGATGCTGCAAGAGGCTGCAACAATTCGTAATACTGAACACATCTTTGATCCAGAGGACAGCAGCCAGGTCCAGCCTGTTTATCACATTGAATTTGTCGAAGTAGATACTTCAAATGTAACCATACAACTCGGGGGACTGTCTGATCGAGTTCGGAACGGCGAGATTCATGCCTTCCTTCATATCGGTTCATCACTAGTACACCCTCTGGTCGACCCGGAAAATGCCTTCGTGAACTATCATGCTGAGAGCGCAGCGCTTGATGATATACGAGACTGGCTCCGAGATCCAATTAATAACCATCTCCGTCGCTTGAGACTTGGTGATGCAGGAATCGATGAAGCACAAATTCCGGACCTGTTTCATTGGTCCTGGGTCAGCCCCAAGGGTCTGTTGGAAGTTGATGAAGAAGGCAACATTATTGATGCTGGAGCCAGCAATGAAATTCGCGCTATCGCCGTTCCTCTTGTCATGATGATGCTCATGTTTATGATGTCCATGATGGGCGCTATGCCGCAACTCAGTGCTGTCATGGAAGAGAAGACCCAACGAATTGTTGAAGTCATTCTCGGCTCCATTACCCCCTTCCAGTTTATGCTGGGGAAAATTCTTGGTGGACTTGCCGTGGCACTAACCAGCACCCTGGTCTATCTCGGGGGTGGTATAGCCTTTATGCAATGGCGGGGCTTTGATGCCTACATCCCTTATGATATTTTGACCTGGTTTGTGGTAAATCTGGTTATTCTGTTGTTCATGCTTGGTGCGATGATGACCAGCCTGGGGTCGGTGGCCAACGATGCTAAAGATGCTCAATCCCTGTCTTTTCCTGCCATG
>JABIFG010000265.1 GCA_018650795.1 Fidelibacterota bacterium | reverse complement strand
GATGTAGTGACCAATCTGGACCAGTACATCCCAGGCTCAATACCTCTCGGAGGTTTGGCTGTGACTCTGACGATTTGTCTTTCACCAGGTCCCAATACAAAATTCTTTGGAAAGCCTCTCAACCAACTTGTGGCTGAGTGTAATGCTTCTTCGTTTGCATCATCGTAGATTAACTCAATATCACCTGCATCATTTGCTTTTGGGTAGGCAAATTTAAAAGCCAGTTTGACTTCCTGAGGATCTTTGGAATTATTCATAATTAAAATAGTTTCAAAACGTTGTTTGCTGTCGAGAAAGGCGGATGTTGGTGAAATAGCTACCTGAGAAAACAGGCTGGAAAACATCATGATAAGTGTCAACACAACAAGGGTCATTCTTCTGGTAATCATATCAATCTCTCAATTAGGTAAAATTATTTCTCTAGTGTCTTGATATATTAATCTAGATAAAGGCAGGAAGCCAACCCGAAATGGGGTGAAAACAAACTCCACAAAAAAAGAAAGGGCTGTGATAATCACAGCCCTTTCATGGTCTCGTTTAGGAAATCTAAATTTTACTGATAAACCAGGGTCATTGACCAGGCACCACCACCATTACCACCAGTACCAGAACCATTACCTGTTGCAGTTGAGTAGGCACCAGGACTTTGGGCAGCAGCAACTACTAGGTCGCCACCAATCCAGAAGTTATAAGTTCCTGTACCACCACCACCAGCAGTACCACTCAAGTCAACAGTGGATACACCACTAGTGAGGGAAGTAGCTGAGGCAGGTTGTGTTGTGATGTGACCAATAACGTCAGCAGTAAATGTCATGTTTTCAGTAGAGTTACCTAATACTGCTGTAGCATCAAAGGCAACTGTAACTGTAGCACCTTCTTCTCCAAGAATAGCAATGTTACCTGGAGTGGTTGTTCCACTAACATTGGCGTGTGCGGCTCCACTAAGTGGATCAACGGTAGCAGTTGTACTCTTTGTTACATCACCGATAGCAATGTCAGTATTAGCTGTAAAACTAAGAGCAGTTACTGCGACTGTAGCTGTGACATCAAGATTTTCATCCTGGGCAAAACTAAAACTGGCTATGAGTGTTACCATTAAAACTATAAGCGTCATCTTTTTCATTTTCTCTTCATCCTTATTCAATTTTCAAATTTTCAAATGTTCGTTTCTCCGTCGAACTGGCATCAATATATTCAACAATGATGCCAAACCTAGTGATCTATGTCTAAAACCCTGTGCTACAGCGTGTTACGGGAGTTTGAGTGATTAAAAACCAATATTGATTACATTTTTAGTCATGAAATGGTCAGCATTATATGACAAGAGGTAGTGACAAACTGTTCTTAAAATATGACAGGTGTGATTTGTGAAGCTTATACTAATAGTATTGGACGTATAAATCTACAGTACCTGAATAGGCACCTGAAGCAATCATCCCTACATCGATGGTCCCATATACATAGAGGTAGGCAGTAACTATTTGTGGTGTGTGGCCACTACTTGGTGGGGTTGGTGGAGCACCAGCAGGACCACTCTGTCGTTCTTTCATTTGAAATCGAGCCGTATTGCCAGTTGCAGTCTTGGCCTGGTTGATATCATTGACTCCATAATTCGCATAGGCAAATGTAAGATTGAGTGGCATTGTTTGAGCAGGGTAAGAGACATGTACCAGGTTTGTGGGAGCTACCAGCGTTACTTCAACATCCAGCTCTTCATTTCCACTAATAGCAAAGATACCCATACCCCCATCACCAAGCCCAATAGCTGTTATTCCATCCCCAGCCATTACTTGGGGGAAAGCCATATCCGCATCTTTAGTAGCATCAAGGGAACTGGCAACGTGAACACTAAAATTAATTGTCTGGCCTGACAGAGATTGTACAGACATAATCATAAGTAGAATACTCATGATGATTAAGTGTAGAATATTGTATATGCTTTTAGTCATGATTTGTTTAAACACATCCTAATTGTAATCCACTTCAACAATAAAATCTCCATCGTATTGTCCAGGAACCAGACCTACCAGACTGAAACGACAGCCAACCCACATATAATAAACACCTGATGCATTCAAAATGACATTTTCAGGATTGGCCGTGAACAGGATAGAAGCAGATTGGTTGTTTTCCGGACTCCCACTCAACATGTAGTTCATCAGCAGGGGTTGGCTTGTTTCAAGATTGGTCATGGTTACCTGTACAGAATAGGAAACCTGGATACTTGAGTTGGCCTGTCCCTCCAATCGTAATACACCTGCACCGCCATCGGTAATAGGTGAAATCACTTTTTCTTCCTGCCCAGGTAATACAATCCCGGCATCAATATCGGAAATCGTGATCACCTCGATCTGATCCATGACATTGGCCGAGATATTAAGTTCAACTGTAGATTTATTCTGTTGGCCAAAAAGACCTGATCCCAGAATGAATAAAACAAATATGTACTTGGCCAGCCTCATCGTAATAATATCATCTTCTTCGTAAAGTATTTATTGTCGATTTGCATCTGACAGAAATATATGCCGCTACTGCGGCCAGTGGCAAGCCAGTTCAGTTGGTGTTGGCCAGCGAAATAAAGTTTATTTTCAACAAGTTGATCAACGACTCTTCCTTTTACATCATATATCGTTGCAGTAACCCTTCCTTCAAGAGGAATTGAAAATGGGATGATAGTGCCGTTATTGAAAGGATTTGGATAGTTCTGACCCAGGGCAAAATCCTTGGGAATCTCAGGAAATGCATTGCCGGGATCGACACTGAGTATAAACCGAGGTCCATCTCCCCCGCTCTTTTTCAACAGTTGAAAAGGTTCAGTTCGTGTGAGCGCTTTTGAAGGAACTATTGAATCCAGAGGTCTTTTGGAGAGACTGGCATAGTCAAATTCGTAGTAATCATTTTCAATCAGATCAATTGATTCTCCGGTTTCTAGATCCTCCAGTGTCAGGGTCCATTCCGGATGCATGCCCTCGAAACGAGGCCATGAGATTCGATAGATACCTGAGAGCGGATTGCTGTCTACATGTCCATCCACGTAGATAGGAATTTCCAGGGGGCGACCAAATCTGTATGGATGGGATTGGATGGCGAGATAACTATTATCGTAACTCTTTGTGTAGAGGTCTAGATAGGTATCAGTTGGGGGAACAAGATAATAGGCATCCCTAATGTCTTTATGTATTGATCCAGTCTCATTGAATTGTATGTGAGTCGAAGCGCTTAGCGTATCGGACTCTAGCAAAAACATAATCAACGGATCTGGGTCACTATTCTGTTTATAAAAGACCCCACCAGTGGTCTTAGAAGACTTAGGAACTTTTAATGATGGACCAGCGGCATTGGCTTTAACCCAGAATCCCTGAAAAGGTGGGATAAGACCATCACCAAGAGATCCTGATGAGCCATTCCACGTCAGGTATGCCCCTGCCCCTGAATTGGCCGTATGATCCCAGATGTAAATCACGTTGTCCATGTTTGTCTTGGTCCAACCTGCATCATCCCAGTCAATGGCAGCAGCGAAGGGGTTACCCACCAAATTCCAACCCGTATCGGCTAATGCTGTATAAGTCACGCCGAAATCGAATATGCCTGCAGTGCCTTCTTCCTCATCACCGCTTACATCCAGGGTGATAGGAAGCGGATCCGAATAGGCTGCATCCCCTCCAATGGAACCAAAGACATAAACAAAAAGACCTCGACCTGCTGTTGTAGCATTTGTAGAATTGGTGGGTTTTCGCCATCTCTGATTGTCTGTCCCTGTATAGGATTCATCGTAATATAAGATTGAGGGTGAGCCAGTAGCAGAATCTGATCCTGTGTAGCCCTGGGTGAAAATATTGTTAAACAAATCACCATAGGTGGAAGCTACTGGTGAAGCAAGCAAACGCCAGCCAGTGGTACCTGTAATTTCTCGTTCAGACCGAATAGTTCCTGATGTAATTGATTTCGTGTTGGCGATGAGAGAAGAGCCTGAAGGAACAATCAGACTGCCCGTGGTTAATGTGAGGGTACTGGTTATTTCAGTATTTCCATCAAGACGAACGCCAGAGGAATTATCAACAGTTAAATTATAAAGGGTCAGTGGACTGCTCAAAACCTGCTGAGATGAACCATCCATCTCATAATACTTAATACTACTGGCTGCTATTCCCAGGTTACCGCTGACACGAACCGTGTCATTGGCTCCACCTAAAATGGTGCCTGCGCCTAGTAAATCACCTAGGATATCAAAACTGATACTGCCACTCAGGCTTACATCTGCACCTGATTCGATGGTGAGAGAAGCCACCTGTTGATTATCTGTATTAATGAGTGGGTATCTAGTACCGTCTGCGGGGTTGGCAGGTATTAAAACTGCATCTGTCAAAACGGGTATGGTATTAGCATCCCAATTGACAATTGTATCCCATCTGGTTGTATAGGAATCATTGCCTGGATCACTTTCCCAAATATTGGTGTAGGCATTAAATTGAACCGTGGCTACATCGGTCATGGCATTTCCATTGAGGACACCACTAATGGTCGCTTCTTCCACGGTAGAAGAAGATTGAAGCAGCTGAGTGTAGGTTCCATTCCCGTTATCTGTAACTGATCCCAAAAGCGTACCAGCAGTCGTGATCAAATTAACTGTTTCTCCCCCACTGGAATGGTTATTACCTCCAGCGTCCTTTATTTGGACTGTAATTGTGGAAGTACTGACAGCATCATTTTCTAATACTGTTGGATTAGCTGAGATGGTTGATAATCCTGCGCTGGCAGGTCCAGATTCAACAGTAAAGGTATTACTCGTTCCATAAATATTTCCCGATGTATCAGTAGCAGTAATGGTGTAGTTTCCAATACTGCTAATGGCCATTGTATAAGAAGAGAGCACTCCAGCTATGAAGTTTGAGGTCACGCCGCCACCATTACTGAGTGTTCCCGTAGAAGTGATGGTCGCAGAGGTATCAAAATTCGCATCCGCGGTTTGGGTACCATCTACTGCTGATATCTTGATATTGAAGTCCACACCAGCAGTTTGAGTCAGAATATTACCCCCACTAAGTTTCTCAACAAGAAAAGTGGTGTATTGACCCGCCACACTGGTAGAAAAGGTGCTACTCACTGCCAATGTTAGTCCTGAGCTGTTTGCAGTAAGGATAAAATCGTCAGCAGCATTGATAGCTAAATCGCTGAATGAAACTTGACCTGCGGCATCGGTGTTTAAGCTCGTTGTACCTGAAAGCGTACCAGTGCCAGTAGTGATAGCAATGGAAACAGAGGTTCCAGCGATCTCCATTGTATTTCCATTGGTATCCTGAATTTCTGCAATAACACTGGGGAGTAACTCATTTACTGTCCCATTGGTAGGCTCTTGAGTATAGACAACTTTAGTCGGTGTTCCTGCAACCATAGTCATCGTTCCAAAATTCGTCACACTATTGGGGCCTGTTGTTCCTGAATTGGAGATGTCTCCTGTATTAGGTACAGTTCCAGTTGTTGGTCTAATCTGCAAACCACTGAATGTGAGCTCACCGGGCTGGCTAGCCACCGTAGAAATGGCATCAATGGTAAAAGTGACAGCTGAACTTGTCCGTGATGTATAGGAGGCTGCCAGTAAGGTTGAAGTACCATAGGCTTCTTGGGCAGTAACGGAAGGTAGTGTCCCGGCTGTATCCCATTCATATCCGGTGGGAGCGGTGAAAACAATGGTTCCGCCCAAAGTCAAATCACCTGCAACATCTTCAGTGATACGCGGTCCGGTAAGTGTAGTATATGTGGTGTTAGCATCATCAGCGGATATCGCTTCCCCGCCCGTGGCCTTGGCAAGCAAATGTACACTTATTGCATATTTGTCTGAAAAATAGTGCTCAATACTTTCTCTCTCTGATTCACTAATATGACGGCCATAATGTACCACCTCGGCAATCATGCCATCCCAACCGCCACCAGCACTTTGACCCAAAAGGGCTCTTGTCGCTTCTGTAATGGCACCATTCGGGGCAGGACCTGCAAAGGATGGATTATTTAGAACACCATCGATGTAGAGATTCCATATCTCATCATCCTTCCAATCTACACAAACTATTTGTGCCACGGTACTTTGCTGATCAGCAGAGCTTTCTAACTCATTTTCGGCAACATCTTCTTTTACTGCGGCCTTAATCACATTCAGCCCAGACGCATTGTCTCCAACGGCATCATATCGTAATGAGAAGGAATAGTCTCCATTTGCTGCCAATCTTGTAGCCCAGATTCCCTTGTCCGTAGATGTAATGTCTGATTTTACTACAAAAAATGTTGTGAACTCAGTCAGGCCATCAATGTATAGTTCCCCATCACCATCTGTTAGAGCCTCACCACCACCAGACCACTCAATGGCACTCTCTCCATTTAGACCTGCCACACTTTGTCGCCAAAGAGGTGCTCCTGATGAATTGATAAAATCTCGACCATTGCCACTCTGATCCTTCCACACTTGTACGTCATCGCCATCTACTGCAAGAGCATCCCCTGCATTGTTGGTGTAAACGCCCTCGTTCGAATTAAGCCATAGATCGAGCCCCGAGATTGTGGCGGGCTCACCTGAGGCTATTGAACGGGTTTGTGTATTGCTTTCAGCAGCTGCCAAATCGTAGGCTTTGTAGGTGATCACTCGAGTGGGTGTATGTGGAGTACCTATTAGATTTTCGTAGATCACAGTGCGCACCGCAGTTTGATAAGTACTAAGTGCCTTATTTCCTGCTAGGACTAACTTTCCGCTACCACCATACCAGGTGCCGGTAATCCCATAAATGCTAGAATAACCAAGACTATCTTCGCCCGTGTGGTAATTAGTGGTAATTTGGATGGTGATGCTATCTAGCTTGGTATGGTCACCATCACTGATGGTAAGGGAATCGGTAATGGCGATTGCGCCATCCCCGGCGAAATAGACAAGCCCGGCTCCTTCAATATCTGCCAGCACGGGTGCGTCGTTCACCGCAGTAACACTCACATTTCGTGACTGAACATTGCTCTGGGCAAGGCCATCACTCACCTTAAATGAAATCGTCCTGGTAGATTCATCGGGGTCAGGATCCAAATTATCATACGTCACCGATCTGAGCGCAATCTGATAATCTGTTTTTGTTGCGCTTCCCACAAGAAGTAACTCCCCACTCACACTACTCCAGGTCGGTGTGATGCCATAAGCAGAAGTAAAGTCCAACTTATCCTCACCACTTATATAATTGGAGGAAATCGTGACCCAGGCACTATCCAAATAATAATCATCTATATCTGATATTGCTAAGGCGGTGGTCAGGATGGTATCGGGATCACCGTCGGTATAGGCCAGTGTTGTTCCTTCAATGCTAGCCAAGACGGGAGCATTGTTGGTTGCTCCTATGGTAATGTCTCTGGTTACGGTTGAACTAAAGCCAGACCCATCGTTGATTTTAAAACTGAGTGTTCTCGTAGATGTGGATGGTACGGCGTTTGAGTTCTGATAATAAACTTCCTGAAGGGCAGAAGAATAATCGGTCAGAGAGGCATTACCCGTAAGTCTGAGTGTCCCTATACTTTCATTCCAGGTTCCTGAAATACCATATGCAGTAGTAAAAGTAAGTGTATCCTCGCTACTTAAATAATTAGTGCTTATCCAGACATTGGCACTGTCCAGATTGAACTCGCTGTAGTCGTGGCAGTCCAGGCTGTTTGTGATAAGTGTGGCAGCATCATTTGCCTGGTAGGAAAGCGCGATGGTTTCAAGATCAGAAATATATGGGAGCTCGTTGGTGGTAGATACAGTCAGGAACGACCCAGGGGCTGTCATGTTGTTGTACTCTGTGGTGATCCAATCTGCGCTTAATTCTACACTGGAAATCCTGACTTCATCGATAAGTCCATCCCAGGAACTGGTTGCACCATCCTTAGAACCTTTACCTATGAGTAATTTAGTGCTTTTATTTGTGGTTCCAGATCTTGAATTGGACCATGAAGGGGTATCCAGACTGCCATCTATATAAAAGTTAGTCACTACTCCACTAGATTGGGCCATGGTGAGGTATTGCCAATTGAGTGTTGCCGAACCATTACTTGATTCATGTCGTTGTTTACTGTTCGTTCCCAGTAGTGAGGAAGTTCGAAACACATTCGTTCCACCTCCTTTTTCACCGGCTGCATCTTGGCGGATCATCATCCTTCTATCAAGCGCGTCCGGGTCTGTTCCGTATATCAAACCCTTATCAGTTCCAAGCGCATCGGCTTTGGCCCAGAGTGAGATGGTAAATGCTCCTAAACCATCAAGATAGCTTCCACCTTTCAATTCTTCGAGATCATCACCATCACCATCAAACTCCCTGGCGTTACCCAGATACCCGCTGCTGTTTGCGGCTGTATTGTGATCTGTGAGTGTATAAGCGCCAGCAGCATCGCTGAGGTCTTCTAAATGCCAGACTCCCAGATAATTGCTATTCCAAGTCAGGGTGTCTGATTGATCGGTATATATAGCTGGTTTTCCAAAGTAGAGATAGATGGTACTGTCTACCGTGGGTGTCAAAGTTGGAAGATTAACCCAACACAGTAAATCTCCCGTGGATGCAGTATAATTTTGTAATTCGTGTTTCAATAAGGTTGATCCGTCAGATTGAGTAAAAACGATATCATAGCCAGAAGGATTTACCACACCACCACCATTTGAGGTAGATTTTAAATCAGCTTCGGTAACCTTGATCATAACGGGAAAATTCGCATGATCAGTAGATCCGCTGATCTGTGTACCATTAAGCGTGATTAATTTGCGATGCTCATATCCTGCAGGTTGAGCTAGCAGACCTGAATTAAATAGCAGAAATACCAATACTACCCAGAGCTGACTCTGCCTGTATCTCATGCTACTTAATATATTCAAATTGCTAATGTGCTCATTCCTTACGATTTGGGCCAACCCCTTTTATAGACAACATATATGCCAAAATATGGCATGTTCAGAAAGGAAGTATTCCAAGTATCGTAGAGTTGTCATAAATAATACATATCTCATTATTTTTATTATACTTATAATACATAACAATTCTCAGGTCATATAGCATTATTACTGATACGCTGTCCTCTATAAAGCCCCATAACATAACACATTCATAATTATGTGACAGCACTCATTGATCTGCGTCACATTTTCATGACAATTTCTGTCCGAATTTGTCGTACAACTTTATTATTGCTTGAGAACGTGGATATCCACACGTTCGTTTTCAGATGGATATATGTCAAAAGAAGAGAAATAAAAAAAGCCCTGAAACAGGGCTTCTAAAAGTTTGAATATAAGTGGAGCGGGGATTAATCGATGCGAGCCCATTCCTGAATTTGCTTGGGCCAGTCATAATCTTCATAGTTGCCAAATCCCAGATTCCAGGCGTAATATTTACTACCATCATCATCAAGCATGTCAATATCTCTACAGATACGGGCAGTCTTTGCGATCACAGGACCGGTAAACTCACCTTCATGCAATCTTACGTGACCGGCTGAGTAGATGGCACCTTCTATATGAATTTCATCTCCGTAACCTTGATCAAAATGTGTATCGTTGTATGGATTGGTCATAATAATTGCAGGTAGTGGAACTCCATTGATAAGTGAAGCCTTCAGTTTGACATCATCTTTGGGCTGGATATCGTAGCCAGTAAAAACCAGGGTAACATTCTCTTTGTCAACATTGTGAATATCAAGATAACTGCCATGAAATATATTAATACCCTCAACCACATCCTCGTCGTGAATATGATCATTCCATAACCACACTTCCTGGGCAGCATTGGCTACAAGATAGGCCATATCAACTTGGGGTAGAAATTCCATATCATGTCTTAACTGGTGGATTGGTTCTTCGCTGATGGTCTTGCCACCATTAAAATCAATCCCATATTTCGTAGCAACGGCGCGCTTGAAGTGTGAATCTTCTGATAGATCAAGGATAAGACCGTTGGTCTCATCATCAGTAGTCTTGATTACTGTAAGTCTTTGCAAAGCGCTATCATATGCTGCGGTGACATTGCCCACTGTGAAATTTCCTAGGTTGTCACCCCCTGCATTCACACGCCATAGAGCCACATTGGCAAATGATTCAACCTCAACCTGATCCTGTACTGTTTCTACAGCTGCCTGTGTATCCAGGTTAACTACAGTAGCTAGATTAAGAACACCCAGACCAGTGGCACTGAAGATGACGGCGGTGATCATGATAGCGACGATATACATTAGACCGCTCTCATGATAGGTTCTGATTTCTCATTGACATAGCTTGCTAATATAAACTTATTTCCAGGCTTAGGTGAATAAAGCGACGAAATAGAGTGTGTAAATAATATTGAAAAGTGCTTTCGCATAGTCCCTATATAGTTCAAAAGTTATGCCATTTTTTTTCGATTTAACTAACTGCCTATCCCTCAGAGCTTTGCCGTATATGAACTAAACGAATAATTGATCAAATCACCGTAAATTTTGATGCATAATGTGACAATTTTAGGCGATTTGTGTCATATTATCCGAACATTTGCTAAAAGTTAACTAATTATTTGCTCATGATTTTACTCAATATCAAGTTTAATCATGGTTCAATATCGGCATATTAATATAATATATACACTTACTTACGGACTCCACTTGAATTGATAATTTGAAATATTCATCGCTTTTATTCAAGCAAACAAAAACAGGATTAAACTGCAATTCGTATTAAATATATTACACTTTTCGATCATCTTGAGAAAATCAATATATTTTTAAAGTGACTTATAATGCTAGTTCTAGGATGATATTATCTGCTAAAAAGAGAATTAGTACATAATAATATTT
>JABIFG010000264.1 GCA_018650795.1 Fidelibacterota bacterium | reverse complement strand
TTTGGAGTGGAGGATCCAATAACTGACATAACTGTCACACCAAAACCAAAACTGGCAATGATCATTAGGCTGGTGATGACTAGAAAGCTTCTACGCATATTTCCCTCCACATGCATGTGGTTTATATTCGTTAAATATAATTATAGTACCGAACAATAATGTTGATTCTTGTCACAGTCCGATTCCATCACTAAACAAGTTGAAAAATAATGTCCTCAAGGGGCGATACAAACCTTATTTGCCTGAGTATATCCTGTAACAAAATTGTTAGTGATAGTGGTTTTTGCCCTACTTACCATGACATTTCTTGTATTTAAGTCCCGATCCACATGGGCAGGGGTCATTTCTACCAACTTTTTCATCCACACTAATGGGTTTTTGCTTCTGAGGTGGTCCAGGCTGTGAAGGGTTCGGATTTCCAGGTTCACCAGTTTGTGGTAAAGCATTCAGGAAACCCATATTTGAAGACTCCGCATGGTTGGAGGACAAATTTCTGGCCTTCCGCATTCTGTTTTCGCGTTCGTCTACGATGCGGGCGTGGAAAAAAAGTTTGAGAACTTCTCGATCAATAAGGTCGAGCATCTTTACAAATAGCTGATAGCCTTCCTTTTTATACTCAATCAGAGGATCTTTCTGTCCAACAGCGCGAAGGTTAATACCTTCCTTCATCTGATCCATTTCATAGAGATGTTCACGCCATTTCTCATCCACGACTCTCAAATACACAAATTGCTGAAGCCGTTTAAAATTCTCAGGGCTACCTGTTATTTCAGCTTTTGTTTCGTATGAATCCCTGAGAAGCTGGCTAACCATATCCCTCAATTTGTCTGAATCAAGATCTGTTGATGGCGTATCAGGTATCTGGACCATTGCAGTAGATCCAAGATCAGCTTGCAAACCACTCCAGTCCCACAGCTCTATATCACTTTCAAGACCACTATATTTTTCAACTACAGTATCAACATAGTTCTCAATGACCTCGTTGTATTCTTCTTTGAGATCCAGACCATCCAGAGCAGCCTGTCGGCGATCGTAGATGACTTCGCGCTGCTGATTCATGACATTATCATATTCAAGCAGATGCTTACGAATGCTATAGTTCCGGGCTTCGACTTTTTTCTGAGCCCGTTCCACAGCCTTTGTCACCATACCGGCCTCAATAACTTCACCTTCTTGCAGGCCAAGACGATCCATGACACTGGCAACTCGATCCGAGCTAAACAGGCGCATCAAATCATCTTCGAGACTCAGATAGAAACGTGAAGCACCAGGATCTCCCTGTCTTCCAGATCGACCTCTCAGCTGGAGATCAATTCGACGGGACTCGTGACGTTCCGTACCCAATATCTTGAGACCACCTAATTCCTTGACTTCAGGACCCAGCTTGATATCGGTTCCACGTCCAGCCATGTTGGTAGCGATGGTGACAGCATGTACCTGTCCTGCTCTGGCCACAACTTCAGCCTCGCGGCCATGTTGCTTGGCATTTAGTACGTTATGCGGAATTTTAAGCCTTTTTAGCATACGGGAGAGTGTCTCAGACACCTCGACAGTGATAGTACCAACCAGAACGGGTTGACCTGATTTATGGGAGGCGATAATTTCTTCTATAACTGCATTAAATTTTTCCCGGCGGGTTTTGTAGATTTGATCGTTTTCATCTGCTCGTACGATATCACGATGTGTGGGTACTTCCACTACACCCAATTTATAGATATTGAGGAACTCTTCTGCTTCAGTAACAGCAGTACCTGTCATACCAGAAAGTTTTTTATAAAGTCGAAAGTAATTCTGCAGGGTAATGGTAGCAAGCGTCTGGCTTTCTTTCTCAATGCGGACTTTTTCTTTAGCTTCAAGAGCCTGGTGCAGCCCATCACTATAGCGACGACCATGCATGATACGACCTGTAAACTCATCAACGATCATGACTTTGCCTTCTTGCACCACATAATCCACATCTTTTTCAAAAATTGAATAAGCTTTGAGGAGCTGGCTCAAATTGTGGATCGTATCAGATCGCTCGCCATGGAGGGCATATAGTTTCTCTTTGCTCTCATTCAGCTCCTGAACCGAAAGTGCTTCATCGCTCTCCAGATCATTCAGGAGTGTGGGTAAGTCGGGTATGACAAATCTATCAGGGTCATTGGGCGATAAAGCTTCACGTCCCTTGTCAGTGAGGTCCACGCTGTTCTGTTTCTCTTCAATGACGAAATACAGTTCTTCATCTATCTCAGGCATGCGTTTATCACGGAGATAATCGTTCTCGATACGCTGCTCAAGCTTCTTGATGCCTTGCTCCTGGTATAGTTTCTGGAGACGACGATGTTTGGGACTCCCCCGTCGTGCCTGAAGAATCATTTCTCCTGCTTCATACTCAAGCTCGGGATCCTTGAGTGCTTCTTCAGCTTTTGCAAGGATGGAGTTAACCAGGGTGGTCTGACGACGCATGAGTGTATCTACCAGAGGTCGTAGGTCTGTATAACGTTGAGCAATCTCTGACTCTACTGTTCCGGAAATAATTAGAGGCGTTCGAGCCTCATCAATCAGAACACTATCAACTTCATCAACAATAGAGAAATAGTGTCCACGCTGGACCTGGTCCTGCTTACTGATGGACATATTGTCCCTGAGGTAATCAAAGCCAAACTCACTATTGATGCCATAGGTCACATCACAATTATACATCTCCTGCCGCGTGGGTGGATCCATCTGATTTAGTATCACACCAACCGACAAGCCCACGTACTTCAATAAGGCGCCCATCCATTCCGAATCTCGTTCGGCGAGATAATCATTCACCGTGATGATATGCACACCCTTCCCAACTAAAGCATTGAGATAGATAGGCATGGTAGCAACCAGGGTTTTTCCCTCACCGGTCTTCATTTCAGAAATTTTACCCTGATGAAGGACAACGGCGCCCATAAGCTGAACGTCATAAGGAACCATGTCCCAGGTCATTTCCTGGCCCGTAACTTTGATAGGTTGCCCCATGAGGAGGGCAGCACCCTTTTTTACTACAGCGAATGCTTCAGGTAGAAGTTCGGCAAGAAGTTCTTGCTCGAGGTCATAGACGGCCTCTTTAATCAATTTGAGATCTTTACCTTCACCTTCAAGTCTGGATTCGAGTTTTGAAGTCTCTTCACTGATCTGAGTTTTGAAAGCTTCAGTTTTTAAGATCAAGGTTTCCTGGGTGGCGTCAGAGAGGGCTTCGAACTGTTCATTGATCAGTGCGACAAACGGAATCAACTGCTTGGTCTCACGGTCCGTACTGGTTCCAAATATTTTGGTAATAAATTTACTAATCATGGCGCTAAAATAACTTCCTCGGAGGGTTTGTGAAGTGCTTTATTGCTAGTGTGACATCGAATATCCATCATCTTCGTTGACAACATTATCAGCCGGCTTGTTGTATGTCCTTGTTGCGCCTCATATATGATTTCCATTGCCATTATATTGAGTTTAATTAGCTTTGTTCCATCGTTTTACAGCAATTCTAGGGGCAAAAATGACATTTCGTCAGACTGTTCATTATAGATTCATTCAAGGAGCCCCCAAAGCTTCTATATGGACTCGAAAGCTATCCACCTTCATATTGGTTTTGTTTTTCGCTCTCACTGCTGTACATGCGAATGACCCTCCTGTCAGATTCAACCACCTCACAGTAAAAGATGGACTCTCAATTAACTCTGTCTACAGCATACTCGAGGATAGCCAGGGTTTTATGTGGTTTGGGACCCGCTTTGGACTCAATCGATATGATGGTTCAGAATTCAAAGCCTTCCTGTATGACCCCCTGGATGACAAATCTGTACCAGGATACTGGATTACGACACTCTGTGAAGACGCTGACAGTATCATGTGGATTGGAAGCGGAATGGGTGGTTTCAGTCGTTATGATCGCAACCTCGAAACCTTTGAAACCTTCATGCATGACCCTGATAACCCTAACTCCCTGGTGAGTAACAACGTCACCTGCCTGTTCTCCGATTCCAGAGGTGCGCTTTGGATTGGCACAGAAGATGGACTGAGCCATTATGTTCCCTCGACCGGAGAGTTCACCAATTTCCATCACGATCCCGAGAATGACGAATCCCTGGCCCAGGATCGCATTATGAGCCTGGCAGAAACACCAGGTGGTTGGCTTTGGGTGGGCACAGAGAATGGGGCAGCGTCGGTTATTGTATTAGATGATTTTAGTATTTTTCAAAAAGTTCTGGTACGTCCGTCGACCTCAATAAGTATTACTGCCCTGCTTGCAGATTCGACGGAGAAATGTCTCTGGATAGGTCGATTCGGCCTGGGTCTCTTTCGTTGGGACTACAATGATAAATTTGATTATTTCAAGGACGGTGTCGAACCGATAACCCCTGTGGACGGCATCCATTCAATAAGCAAAGCTAAGAATGGGACACTCTGGCTTGGATCCCCAGGTGGCCTGGCAAATTATGATCACGAACATAACAAGTTTACAAACTTCTATCATGATAGCAATGATCCCAGTTCTTTAGGAGACAATCTCATCTATTCAACCCTGGTGGATCGACAGGGCATACTCTGGGTGGGGACCTCTGCAGCAGGAGCAAATTATTATGACTCCAGATTGATCCGATTCCCACTCAGGCAGAGTGATGCAGACAATCTCAATAGTATCCGCGCCAACGAAGTGTTCTCAATTTCTCAGGATCCTCTTGGTAATATCTGGTTTGGCACTATTCACGGTGGCACCAGCGTCATGGATGCAAACACCGGTGCTTTTTCTCACTATAATTCTCTAGAGACCATGGGGAAAACTGAATCCTGGAGCAGGGATTATATTGCTCGGGTAAGATCAGATCGTAATCATAAAATCTGGATCGGCACCTTTTCCTGTGGCCTGTTTACGCTGGACTATCCAACTCAAACCTTAAAGCATTACAGAAACAGGGAACATGTCCCCAATAGTTTTAGTGATAAAACAACCCGAGATATCCTGGAAACTCGAGATGGAAACATCTGGATTGCTACTGAGACTCAAGGACTTGAGCGCTACGATGAAGCGACTGATGCCTTCGAACATTTCAAACACGATCCAGATAACCCCAAAAGCCTGAGCAGTAATTTCACCTACAGTCTGCTTGAGGATAAAGCTGGCTCCATCTGGATTGGCACTGCAGATGGTGGCTTGAATCAATTCGATCGCAAGAACGGGGTATTCAAACGCTACAAGGTCGATCCGAACAACAGCAACTCTATTTCAAGCAACTGTATCATTTCCCTGTATGAAGATCCGGACCAAACCCTCTGGATAGGGACACGTAGCGGTGGTCTAAACAAGTTGAACCGAGACCGAACCAAAATGTCTACCTTGGATTTACACTCAAACCTCAAAAGTTTATCAGTAATGGGTATTTTGCAAGATGATCATCAATTCTTATGGTTAAGCACAAATCAGGGTATCCTGAAAGCTCATCCTGATAGTGGTCTTATCACAGACTACACACTAAGCGATGGGGCTCAGGAGGATTTCTATTTTACATCCTGCCTGAAAGCTGATAATGGATTAATGTATTTTGGCGGTGGTGAAGGCTATAACGTCTTTCATCCCGATAGTATTAAAAATAATGATTACATCCCCCCTGTCGTGATAACTGGACTGGCTATCAATTATGAGAATGTCACCATCGGTGAAACCAAAAATGGGCGGACAATACTAAATACATCTATAACTCAGACTAACAAACTTGAGCTTAGCTACCGCGATAAAGTCATTACTTTTAAATTTGCCGCATTGAATTTCTCAGCCAGTTACAAAAATCGCTATGCTTATAAACTGGTGGGATATGATCAGGATTGGGTTGATGCGAGTAACGCACCACTTGCTCAATATATGAACATCCCCGCTGGTGAATACACTTTCAGAGTACGAGGTTCCAATAATGATGGTATCTGGAATCTTGAGGGAGCTTCAATCGAGATTTCCATCGCACCCCCCTTCTGGAAAACCTGGTGGTTTAAAACTCTGGCGATTGTTACACTATTAGGAGTTTTACTGGCTTACATCCAACTTCGAACACACAGGCTTATCGCTCAAAGGGATAAGTTGGAAGTCCTGGTGCGAGAACGCACGGCTCAACTCAAACTGGAAATTGAAGAGCGTCAAAAAGTTGAGCTTGAAAAAACCGAACTCAAAATGGATCACCTCAAACGTGAATTGCTAACCCAATCTCTCCACCTCAATGACAAGCAGCAAATTATGGATAACCTTCAAACCGAGATGGAAAGCTTTTCCAATTTGAGTTGGAGTGATATCAAGCCTCGCATTAAAAAATTGCTACGTTTTCTCCGTGATCGAAGTTCAGTCAAACAGGGTTGGGAAGACTTTGAAATCTGGTTTACCGAAATTCATACTGGCTTCTATAGTGAACTGCGACTCAAACATCCCGTGCTATCGGAGAATGAATTGAAGGTTTGTGCCCTGCTCAGGTTGAACCTTATTTCGAAGGATATTGCCAAAGTGATGAATGTTCAACCTGCATCCATTGATATCTATCGCCATCGTATTAGAAAAAAATTAGAGATTGACAGCGAAGAAAATCTATCAACATTTCTCTCAAAATATTGATTTTTTCATCTTTACTTTTTCTTTACAATTAATCGTTTCCCAAATTTAATCCACCCTATAAATAACTGAGGCCACTTACAGCTAAACCGTTTGCCGGTAGGCTTTTGCTTGAGTTTTACATTTGGTATCTCAAATGAATGTACCCATTTTTTTTGTGGGTATTTTTACCGTTAGGGTCTTTACAAGTTTTTTAGCAATGTAAAGATTTAGTAAAGATGCTCCAAACCCCAACCTGTCTTAGGTTTACACCAGAATTCAAACCCAAGAAGGAGGGGATCATGAAATGGATACATCTAATGATTATTGCATTGATTAGTGTGAGTGCACTGTCAGCTGCAGTTATCAATGTGCCAGAAGAAGCTGCCACTATTCAGGCAGGAATCAATGTTGCCAATGATGGTGACACAGTCCTGGTAAGTCCAGGTACTTATGTTGAAAACATTAATTATAACGGAGCAAACATCACAGTTAAATCTCTGTATGGTCCAGAACTGACCATTATTGATGGTAACGAGAATGGCTCCGTGGTACTTATGCTGACTGGTGAAGATGAGGGTGCGGTTTTAGACGGATTCACGCTCACGAATGGCACCGGATGGGATAATGGTGATGAAATTGTTGGTGGTGGAATTGCCTGTCGTTCCGGCTCATCTCCAACCCTGAAAAATCTCATTGTCACAGGGAATTCTGCCTTTGGTGGTGATGATCCTGCAGGTGGTGGTATTACCATTGCACATGATTCACATCCAAGCCTTGAAAATATCATTATTTCGAACAATGAATCGGTATGGGGCGCCGGGTTGGCCATTGCTTATGATTCGCATCCAACAATAAAAAATGTTGAGATTTATAGCAATTTTGCCACCACGACTGGTGGTGGTATTTATATAGGCGTTACCTCAGCTCCTTATTTCGAGGACGTGTATATCCATGATAACCGAGCATTCTATTATGGTGGTGGTATTTTCATCCACGATCATGTCACGCCCATCTTTAACAAAATTACAGTCACTGCGAATAGGGCACCCAGCGGCGGTGGTGGGTTGATCACAAATGATGGCAGCAAGCCAAGCATAGTCAATTCAATTTTCCATGCCAACTTTCCTGACCAGATTCTGTTTAATAGCGACACACAGTATCTTCCTGATACCGTTATGATCGCCTATTCAAATATCCAGGACAGTCAGGCTGGAATCGATGTTGGTCCTGGCGTATTACACTGGGAGACCGGGAATGTATCTGATGACCCCTGCTTTACTGGTGGTGATGAGTTGCAAGCATCCTCGCCCTGTATTGATTCAGGGATAGCATCTTTTGCATTTGATGGGGTCACCCTGATTGATATGGCTACGGATGAATATTTCGGATCTGCACCTGATATGGGTTCATTCGAACTGCCACCACCTCCTACTGTCTACAATGTACCTGGACATTTCAACACCATCCAGGGTGCTATTGATGCAGCGATAGATGGGGATATTGTTTCGGTGGCTGTCGGTACCTATGTCGAGAATCTCAACTATAACGGTAAAAATATCACTGTTGAATCTCTTGGTGGTCCAGAATTGACCATCATAGATGGCAATCAAAATGGCTCCACAGTACTGATGTTGAGTGGAGAAACTGACCAAGCTATTTTGGACGGATTCACTCTAACAAATGGTACTGGATGGAACAATGGTGATGATGTCGTAGGTGGTGGAATTGTCTGTCGTTTTGGTTCTAGTCCAACACTAAAAAATCTCATCATCACTGGGAACACAGCTTTAGGTGGTGAGGATCCTGGTGGTGGCGGTATTACTGTTGCGATGTTTTCAAACCCAAGTCTGGATAATATAATTATCTCCGATAATGTATCCGTATGGGGAGGTGGAATATCCATTGCTCTCAATTCAAACCCAACATTAAAAAATGTTGAGATTTTTGGCAACCATGCCAACACAACTGGTGGGGGTGTCTATATAGGTGTTAATTCATCACCATATTTCGAGAGAGTGTACGTCCATGATAATGTGGCAACATATTATGGTGGTGGCATTTTCCTGCATGACCATGTCACGCCTACCTTTAATAAAGTAACTGTTACGAATAACAGAAGCCCCAGTGGTGGTGGTGGATTGATCACGAATGATGGGAGCAAGCCTAATTTCATTAATTCAATCTTTTATGGTAATATCCCGGACCAGATTCTGTTTAATAATGACCCACAGTATCTTCCTGACACCGTTGCTATTGCTTATTCAAATATCCAGGGTGGTCAGGCTGGAATTGATAACGGTCCTGGATTATTGCACTGGGTGACAGGCAATATAGATAGTAATCCACGGTTGGTCGATGGAGACCATCTGAGTACAATCTCACCTTGCATTGACGCTGGAATAGCCACCTTCGCTTTTGAAGGGGTAACCTGGATTAATATGGCTTCCGATGAATATATCGGTACAGCACCTGATATGGGTTCCTGGGAGGCGCCAGCACCACAGGCACTTCTGGTTCCACAAAACTTCGCCAGCATACAGTTAGGGATCGAAGCTGCTGTGGACGGAGATACCGTTCTGGTCTCTGACGGAACCTATTACGAGAACATCAACTTCCTGGGCAAGAACATCATAGTTAAGTCGGTGAATGGTGAAGCAGTAACTACTATTGATGGTGGTGGTGTGACTTCAACCGTTTTGATCAATAGTGGGGAAACCGATCAAGCTGTTCTGGAAGGATTTACCATTACCAATGGTAGCGGTTTCCATAATGTGGATGGACATCATGTAGGTGGCGGCATTGCAGTTAGATATGCTTCCACGCCCACCTTGAGAAATCTCATTGTAGAGTTCAACACTGCCGTGGAAGATACAGCAATGGGTGGCGGTATCATGTGTGCCTATGCTGCTGATGCCATTATTGAAGACGTTATTATCAGAAATAATGAGGCCGATTATGGTGGCGGTATAGTTGCTTACGAATCCAGTCCTTCACTAGAACGTGTCAAAATTTATGGAAATGTTGCTCGGACAACTGGAGGTGGTGTTGCGTTATGGACCTCAGAGACACAGATCGAGCAAGTTGCCATCTATGATAACGAGGCACCATACGTTGGTGGGGGCGTTTGGGTCCATGAAGGTGGCCATCCTGTACTTAACCAAGTGACCATTGCTAACAATAAGACAACTGCCAATTCAGGAACAACTGGAGCTGGAATTGCACTGAGCAATGGTGGTAACCTGACACTACAAAGTTCCATTGTATGGGGCAATACCAACCGGGGTATCCTAGCTAACAACATTGAATTCTGGAGTGATGGTCCACCAAATGGTATCACGATTTTATACTCTGATGTTCAAGGTGGTGAGGCTGGGATCGTCACCAATGACAATGGAACAATCAGTTGGGCTGCTAACAATATTGTGGATGATCCCATGTTCGTCGATAGCAACGTAGGTGACTATAACCTGCAAACAGGTTCACCATGTATTGGAACAGGAATGTTGGGTGTTGATATGGGAGCTGGCGCAGAATGCATGACGCTGGCCACCGATCCACTTCAGGCACTTCTGCCACAGCAGTTCGAGTTATATCAGAACTATCCAAACCCCTTTAATCCATCAACATCAATCAACTTTGAGCTACCTGGTGCTGGTTGGGTCACTCTGGTGATTTATGATGTGACGGGTCGGGAAGTGGCAACTCTGATTGATGATCAAAGGCTTGGGGGCAGCTATTCCATGAACTGGATAGCACAAAATGATCAGGGTAAACCTCTTGGAACCGGAATTTACCTCTACGAGTTGAAATTCACAGATTCCAGTGGTAAGCATTTCCAAGACGTCAGGAAGTTTACCCTCCTGAAATAAGTTTGTCATACACGCGTAACGCCCCGGTCTTGTCTGGTAGATCGGGGCACTTTTTGGGGGGTTAAACATGCCGAGCTTAAGATTAATAACATTTTCAGTGCTAATCCATTCCATGTTATTTGTTGCTCCATTGTCTGCTCAAACCCCGGGATTCTTTAAAGATATTTTCAGCGATGGTGGCGTTTCGCTGACCTCTTACCGGTATATGGATTCAATCGAATTATTAGGGCTCTCTGCGGAATATTTAGCAACTTCTGATGAAACTACGCAGACTGAGGTAATGATTTCTGATGAATTTGATTCTAACGGTCATTTACTTTATCCAGATGGTGCTCCACGCTTTCGTATGATATACACACATGGCGGGTCTGCAACTAGTCATGGAAACTCCCTGGGAGAGTCCGGTCGAGAACGAGTCAGGGCATTTTACGCTGGCGGTGGTAGCTATTCAGGATCATGTGCCGGCGCTTTCATTGCCAGTCTCCATTATACAGAAACTGGGATCCATCCTCCATACTACCATATATGGCCAGGTAGAACAGAAGGAACCGGAGTCCTAAATTCCTATACCGGTCATTTTATTCCTCCTGATTCACCTCTACTTGATTACTTCAATTTTGGTAATGATTTCTTTATTGCTAATGTGAGGCATAACGGAGGATGCTGGGCACGAGAAAATCTGGATTTTCCTCTAAACACTGAAGTTCTGACCAGATATGATGCTCACCAAATTTCGTCAGAGATGCATGGTAAAGCCAGTACCTGGGCTTATAAGCCGGATACTACTCAGGGACGCATCGTTATAACCGGATCACATCCTGAGTCAGCCTGGGACGGAGAAGTACTCAATATGATGCAAGCAATTTTGCTGTATGCACTTGATGGAGTAGGAAATCCTAAGCTAAAAGCCAATCTGACGAGTGGAGAGACTCGTACTATGGATTTGTATACAGAAGACGACCTGCCAGAATTTACTCGTATTGGTGACAAGCAGTATCACCACTTTGCAATATCAATACCAGCTGGAACTCCTGAACTCTCAATTGAATTAGAAGCAGAGGAGGGTTTTGATTTCAATCTATACGCGAATCCTGGAACTTATGCTTTCGCAGGTATAGCTCAATATGTCAGCCAAAGCGATTCAGCACACCACATCCTAAATATTTACCCGGAAGCATCGGGAACCTGGTATATAGGAATAGAATGTGCCACCACGATTGATAATATTTATCACACCTATTCTGGCCAAACTGAAGTATTAAATGGGGTCGCCTATTCTATTACAGCCTCCTGGGATACTTCCGGGGCTGTTGGTCTTTCGGAATTAATAGATCTACCCTCACGCTTTGAATTGCATCCCAACTTTCCCAATCCCTTTAACCCGTCCACAACCTTCAATTTTGAGCTACCAAATGATGGCTGGGTCAATCTGGTAGTCTATGATGTAAACGGCCGGGAAATCGCAACCCTCGTTGATGATCAAAAGATAAAAGGTAGTCATGCAGTTAATTGGTTGGCGTATGATCAACATGGAATGCCGCTCAGGGCGGGAATTTATTTATATGAGTTGAAGTTTACCGATTTATTGAGTAGGCGTTTTCACGAAGTTAGAAAATTTACTGTTTTAAAATAATTGCTTTTTTGATAAGCAAGGACCGAGTCTGGTTGTCCAGAGTAGCAACCTGATTATGACCTGTATTGAAATGGTGGGGACTGTTGGGGTTATGGAGTTGACAGATTCACCTCCTGGGTTTGAGTTGTATCCCAACTTTGCCAATCCCTTCAGCCCCATCTATATTCAGAATACAGCTGCTTACAAAAATGAATGTAGTTCATGGTGACGAATGAGGAAAAAATAGCAAGGTGATTTCTGAGAAAACAAATAAAAGGCTAAGAGGGGTCTGTATCATGGCCATCATCGTCCTGGCGGTGATCCTACCCAACACATGCAGTTTTGCCAATGAATGTCAACACTGTGCAAGTTCAGTACCGGCAGACTTTGAGTTGAATTTTATCCGAAAATAATAAAAATGCGTTTACTTAGATAAGTACTCATACTCATCTGAGTTCATTCCATCCCCGGTCTGTGCTACACGGGCCGGGGCCTCCTAAATATTGATACTGAAATTTTATCAAACTCTACAGCTAAACCCAAAGGTTGAGGTTCTTCCAGCCAGAGGTTGTACCCTAAAGCTGGCATCTGTGGTTAGGTTTGGACACTTCGAGGACCTCCAGTCTACGCCCAAAGGGCTACGACCTGACAGGCAGTGTCCGGGGTATTTGCGAGTACAAAAAAGCGTGTCCCCAAAATCGTCACACCGAGCGGAGTCGAGGTGCGAAGAACGGGAGACACGCTTTCAGGACATTAGCGTTTTAGGCTAACTAAATCATGGACATTTTGCCCGCGGATAAAGCATCATTGAGGATGGCATCCAGGATTCCATTCACAAAACTGCTACTCTCCTCAGTACTGAATACCTTGGCGATTTCGATGGCTTCAGAAATGGACACCTTAGGTGGAATGTCTTTGAAATAAAAGAATTCGGTAAGTGCCATCCTGAGAATCAATCGATCAATAAGAGCAATACGGGTCAGATCCCAGTTTCTGGATTTGCTAGCAATAAGTTCATCGAATTCCTGTCGATGAGCCATTATCCCGTTTACCAGATCACGGGAAAATTTGAGTAAATCATCAGATAACTCACTTGTATCTGCTAACAGATTGAAGGTTTGATCCAGGTTATCGTTTTGAATCTCATGGGCATATGAGACCTGAACGACGAACTCCCGGGCTCTACGTCTTTCTTGCATGTACTGAGGCCTGATCCTTTCTACGTGTTATCTATATTTTTGAGAATAAGCGTTTACCTGAGCGATGCATCTGTTTCAGACGTCCAAGTTTCCGAATACGTTCTTCAGCAAGTATATCAGCTGCATCCATGGTAGGAATATTCTCATCTTGTGAACGCTGAAATATTTCCTGTAGGATATCATAAATGTGGTTAACCCGGTTGTAAGAACGCTTCTCATTATAACCTTCAAACTCACCATATACATTGATGACGCCACCAGAATTAATAGCATAATCCGGTGCATATAGAACCCCACGGTCCAACAAAATCTTGCCATGCTTTTCGTAGTCAGACAGAATGTTATTGGCTGCGCCAGCCACAATCTGACATTTGAGGCGATCGATTGTATCATCATTGACTATAGATCCCAGAGCACAAGGAGCAAATACATCCATCTCAACATCATAGATATCATCTGGGGCTACAGCAGTCACATTTTTGATCTTAAGCATGTCTTTGACACGTTCTTCTTTAATATCAGTGACAATCACTTTTGCACCAGCTTTGGAAAGATGCTCGACCAGATAAATACCCACATGACCCAGACCCTGAACAGCAATGGTCTTGCCTTCCAGACTATCTGAACCATAGACCCTATTAGCTGCGGCCTTGATACCCACAAAAGTGCCGTATGCTGTAAAGGGTGAAGGATCACCTGATCCACCAAGTTCGGGGCTCAGGCCTGCCACATAATCTGTTTCTTCGTGGACCCATTCCATCATCTGTGGGGTGGTATTGACATCTTCAGCGGCAACATATCTACCTCCAAGACTATCTACAAGACGACCATAGGCTCGAAAAGCGGCTTCATTGCCGATGTCTCGGACACGACCGATAATGACTGATTTTCCCCCACCAAGGTTTAAGCCTGCCAAGGCAGATTTGTAGGTCATTCCTTCAGATAGTCGCAGCACATCACGAAGCGCTTCTTCTTCGTTCTCATAGTTCCAGACACGGCAGCCGCCTAGAGCTGGACCCAGACTTGTGTTATGGACAGCAATAATCGCTTTTAGACCCGTTTCTTCATCTTGTCCAAAGACAACTTGTTCGTGGTCGTTTAATGCTGGTGCATCAAAAAATCCCATTTCTAATTTCTCCTTTTACAATTCTATAAATGCTAATCTGCTAAAAGATGTCTACTGATGACCAATCTCTGAATCTCGTTGGTACCTTCGTAGATTTGTGTAATCTTCGCGTCACGCATCATGCGTTCCACTTCAAATTCACGGATAAAGCCATACCCCCCATGAATTTGAACAGCTTCAGTTGCTACATACATGGCCGTATCACCGGCAAACATCTTGGCCATCGAGGCTTTTTCCCCGATGGTTTTTCCCTGATCCTTCAGCCAGGCTGCTCTGTAAACAAGCAGTCGGCTGGCGTCCACACGCGTGGCCATATCGGCCAGTTTAAATCCAATCCCCTGAAACATTCCGATAGGTTTTCCAAACTGCTCCCGTTCCTTGGCATATTGAATCGATCTTTCCAGAGCGCCCTGGGCAATCCCCAATGCCTGTGCTCCAATTCCAATACGTCCCACATCCAGGGTGGCTAAAGCAATTGTGAAACCCTGCCCCTCTTCCCCGATAAGATTTTCTTTGGGAATTCGGCAATTTTCAAAAATCAATTCACTGGTATCAGAACCACGGATACCCAGCTTATCTTCTTTCTTGCCTGTAGTAAATCCGTCCAAACCTTTTTCAACTACGAAGGCTGAAATTCCTTTATAGCCTGCATCTTTATCCGTTTTTGCAAAAACGATGACAAAATCACTGCTAATACCGCTGGTAACCCAATTTTTTACACCGTTGAGGACATATGAATCCCCATCAAGGGTGGCTGTGGTCAGCATGGCCTTGGCATCAGAGCCTGATTGGGGCTCACTCAGGGAGTAGGCTCCTAGTTTTTCACCACTTGATGTGAGTGGTAAATATTTATTCTTGAGGTACTCGGAACCGAATTTTAGGATTGGGTTAGAAAATAGAGAATTATTGACTGACATAATGACGCAGGTTGAGGCATCCACTCTGGCGATTTCCTCCAATGTAATGGCATAGCTCAACGCATCCATTTCAGTTCCACCATAGGCTTCGGGGACCTGCATACCCATAAAGCCCAGCTCAGCTAATTTTTGGATTACTTCAGTTGGGAATTCAGCTTTTTCATCTCTTTCCATCACACCAGGTTTGATCTCTGCTTCTGCAAATTCCCGGATGGTCTCTCGGACCATCTTTTGTTCTTCAGTGAGTTCAAAATTCATATTTAGCCTCTATACATTTTCAATTTCATAGTGAATTATTGGTAGGAATAAAATCCCTGTCCCGTTTTCCTGCCAAGATTACCAGCAGCAACCATTCGTTTCAGAAGAGGACATGGGCGGTATTTCGGATCACCCAGGCCATCATGGAGAACATTCAGAATAGATAAACAGACATCCAGCCCAATCAGATCTGCCAGAGCCAGAGGTCCCATGGGATGAGCCAGGCCAAGATGCATAATTTCATCAATGGCTTCTCTGGTGGCGACACCTTCCATGAGGGCAAAAACAGCCTCATTAATCATGGGCATAATGATACGATTTGCTACAAACCCGGGATAGTCATTTGCCTCAACAGGAGTTTTTCCCAGAGCCTGACAAAGTTCCATTGTTGATGCAACAGTCTCATCACTACAGACATGTCCACGAATTATTTCTACCAGTTTCATCACTGGGACGGGATTCATGAAATGCATGCCTATCACATTCTCAGGACGCAAGGTTTGAGCTGCAATTTCAGTAATTGAAATGGATGAAGTATTTGAACTCAGAATGACACCTGGTTTTAGCAATTCATCCAGGTCTTTAAACAGTTTGAATTTAATTTCTCTATTCTCTGTGGCTGCCTCAACCACAAAATCACAACCCTTTAAATCGTTTAAATCTGTGGTGGGTTTGATACGCTGGAGTGTCTCTGCTTTATCGGCTTCTGCTATTTTCCCTTTTTTAACCTGGCGGTCCAGATTTTTAGTGATGGTAGCAAGACCCTTGTCTAAAAAGGCTTGTTGAATATCCATGAGAATGACTTTATAACCGGACTGTGCAAAAACATGGGCGATGCCATTTCCCATGGTTCCAGAGCCAATGACACCAACGATACGAATATTCATGCTGATCCCCTTAAATACGTTCCACAATTAGTGCGGAGGCTTCCCCGCCGCCAATACAAAGTGTTGCCAGACCAAAATGGGCTTCTCTGGCTTCCATGGCATGTAGCAGGGTAGTGAGAATTCGAGCTCCTGATGCACCGATGGGGTGTCCCAGAGACACTGCTCCGCCATTTACATTGACTTTGGTATGTGGAATGTTGAGCTCATCCATGGCTACCATGGTAACCACGGAAAAGGCTTCATTGATTTCAAATAAGTCGATATCACCTAGGGTCATACCTGCCTTGTTAAGCACATTTGTAATCGCTTTTACTGGTGCTGTGGTAAACCATTCAGGTGCTTGTGCTGCTGAAGCTTGAGCAATTACACGAGCCATGGGTTTCAGACCCCGCTTTTCAGCCTCTCCCTCTCGCATGAGGACCAATGCCGCTGCCCCATCATTAATTTTGGAAGCATTGGCAGCAGTGATGGTACCCTCCTTCGCGAAAGCGGGTCTCAGTTTGATCATTTTGTCAAAATTTCCACGCCCAGGTTCTTCGTCAGCATCAACAATTTTGGGATCACCCTTACGTTGAGGTATTTCTACTGGAGTAAGTTCATTGTCAAAAGCCCCTGTTTTCTGAGCGGTTTGGGCACGCAGGTAGCTCTCTTTTGCGAAGGCATCCTGAGCTTCACGAGTATAATTGTATTCTTTTGCACACAATTCACCACTCACACCCATGTGTATACCGTCATAGGCATTTTGTAGTCCATCTCTAAGGATTCCATCCACCATTTCGCCATTACCCAGT
>JABIFG010000263.1 GCA_018650795.1 Fidelibacterota bacterium | reverse complement strand
ATAGCAGTACACGGAACCCTAGACGTAACAGCAGTAGCAACAGGCGCAGACTTGCTGGCTATCTCAGGGTTTGGGGTGAGTGATTATGGTGAGCAGCCTTATAATGCTGATCTGAACTTTGCAGATGGCGTATTTACATTTGAATGCTGGATTAAAACTACTGATTCAGATGGCGGGTCAAACGTGATATTTGAGCGCTCAGACGGCACATTAAATGGAGTAATTAGAGCGTATACCGTAGACGGTTATTTTGGTATTTACACAGCAGAAGGTGGTGCAGCGAGCTTCTTTAGAGGTGGTCCTGTTATCTCTGATGGTAATTGGCATCATGTAGTAGGGGTCCAAGATTTATCAGGATTAACCGTATATATTGACAGTGTTGCAGGTGCTTCTGTCTCGGAGAGTGCCGCATCTACGATCCGTGACATTGACAATACCTCTGCCATTTCTCGTATCGGAACGTATAAGTACGTAACAGGTACTGCTGTATTTGAAGGTTCCCTAACTCTCCCACGCATTACAGGCACAGCCTTGAGTGCCGCTGAAGTTAAACGTCACTACAACAGCGAGCGACCACTCTTCAACGAGAACGCCGCTTGCACACTGGTAGGAAACTCAGACGCTATTACAGCACTCGACCATGATGCAGAGACTGATCTACTCCATGTAGGAACAAGTGGTGGTCGTTCAACATTCCAAGGCTTGGTTCGTACAGGTGAGGATACTGCTACCACAAGTCAATCACTGACAGCTATCTCAGCTAAAGATAAAATAATTCTGGAGGGCAAATAATGGAATTCACTATAAATAAACTGGCGACTACACCCTTCTCAGAAGGGATGAGTAACATCGTCAAAGGTATCCATTGGACTGCTGTAGAAGGTGTTAAGCAGGTATCTGGTTACACCAAACTATCTCCTCCTAAGGAGATCTTCACGCCTTTTGAGTCTCTGCAAGAAAGCACAGTGAAAAACTGGCTGGTAAACACTGTGGATCTAGGTAGAGTTGAAAGAGCTTTGCTTAAGAGTTCAGTGGGACTCGACACTCCTTGGTCAGAAGGATTCTCTTACGAGGAACCGGAAGAAGTGAGACTGGAGCGAGAGTGGTATGAGTACAATAAAGCAGTAACTCGCCTAGAACGCTATGTACTTGCAGAAGGTCTCCCAGAATTGTGGGAGAAGATGCCCACAGGGGAAGAGGTGATGAGCGAAGAGACTGGCGAGATGGAACCTGTGACGGTCGATACCCTCGTCAGGAATTCTATCGAACCTCTACCAGCTACTGTAGAGATTACTAACTATGATGAGGAGGGTAATGCTTCAACTGAAACAGCACCTAACCCAGAAATAGTTTCAGACAACACAGAGAGAGCTGAAGCTCAAGCTATCGTAGATAAAGGAGAACCTAAGTAATGGCTACTCAAAGTAAAACACCAGCTCTTGATGTGAAAGAGGAGTTGGCTAAGCTTAAAATAAACAATCCTGTGAAAGGGACTGTTGTAGAGAATGCTGGGATTAGAGAGAAGCTAGGTATCGCGAATCACGAGCAGCTTACTGTAGCTACTGATGGTGTTATTGGAGACTTTCAGTCGGAAAGTATTGTAGATAACGCTACTGGTATTGATGTTACTGGTAGTGTTACTTGTGATGGCTTCACCTCAACAGGTATTGATGATAACGCTACGAGTACAGCTATTACTATTGATGCTAGTGAGAATGTAGGTATTGGTACTACTGCTCCAGCTGCTAAGTTACATATTGGTGGCTCTTCCGCAACAGATTTTGATGCTTTAACATTACGTAATAGTAGCGGTACAGATGGCTCTGCTGCTGTTCTTGGTTTTGAAGCATCAACAGGAGCAGAGGGCGTTGACGCAGCATTAGCTGCTCAAATTAAAGGTATTCGTGAGGGTAGTGGAACTACTGGAGCGCTTGCTTTTTTGACAACCTCAGGAGGAGTTCCAGCAGAACGTATGCGCATAGAATCAGCAGGCAACGTAGGTATTGGTACGAGTAGTCCAGCTGCTAAGTTAGATGTAAATGGAACTCTTGCTTGTGATGGCTTCACCTCAACAGGTATTGATGATAACGCTACGAGTACAGCTATTACTATTGCTAACACTAATGTGGAAATGCGTGGGAATGCAAATGTAAGAGTAACTCTTGGAACAGCAGGTACTAGCGGTGCAAACAATAGTTCAAACTGGGTTTATGGT
>JABIFG010000262.1 GCA_018650795.1 Fidelibacterota bacterium | reverse complement strand
TCTCTCTGCCGAGGTCTACTATATCAGTAGCGTACCGTCTGATCTGCGTTGGTCTGATGTCACCACCATCGCCACCGTCTCTCTACTGTTGAGTCTCTTGGCAACCATCTACCCCGCTTGGAAAGGGTCTAAGGTACAACCCGCGGAGTCACTGCGCTATGAGTGATTCATCTACTGCTATCTCAACGGTTCTCAGCTGTCAGCAGCTGGGGCGCAGCTTTGAGGAGGGGGAGAACCGGATTGAGGTGCTACAGAATATCAAGTTCACTCTTACCGCTGGTGAAAAAGTGGCGATCATCGGGGCCTCTGGATCAGGGAAATCCACTCTGTTGCACCTTATGGGGGGGCTAGACACCCCCTCTACAGGGAAGGTGTTCGTGGGTGAAGCCGATCTATCAACCCTATCAGAGAACCAGAAAAGTGCCCTGCGAAACCAGATGATGGGGTTCGTCTATCAGTTCCACCATCTTCTTCCTGAGTTTAGTGCAATGGAGAACGTCTCTCTGCCACTGCTGATGCGGCGCACAGCGGGGGCCACACGCTACAGCCGCAAACAGGCCGAAGCAGAGGCAACAGCAATTTTACAGCGGGTAGGGTTGGGTCATCGTCTACATCATCGACCCGCGACACTCTCTGGAGGAGAGCGCCAACGCGCAGCCGTAGCCCGTGCGCTGGTTACCCGTCCTGCAGTGCTATTGGCCGATGAGCCTACAGGAAACCTAGACCGTGCCAGCGCGGAGCAGGTCTATGAGTTGATGCTGGAGTTGAATGCCGAGGTGGGAACCGCACTGCTATTGGTGACCCACGACGCTGAGCTTGCAAGCCGTATGGATCGTCGCCTAATACTGGTTGATGGCCTTCTCTCTGAAGGTTAAACAAACTTTATTATGGTAAGATGGAGAATATGAAGCCACTTAACAATACTTATAATTACAACCTTTCGTAACATTTAAATGGCTCACTTAATACATATACACTCAACTGGGGATACTTTGCTAAATGGCTGAGGTTACCCAATCCCACTCTCTCACTTATCACCACCTTAAGGGGTGGGTCATGTTGTTGCTGTTGTCGGTTGGTTTTGCACTATTAGTAAACTACTTTTCTGAGAAAGCGCTGGTCTCACATATTAAACAGTCACTGGTTCATCAGGGTGATCTGTTTGAGGAGCAGCTCAACACTCAGCTTCATCAAGAGGCGAAGTGGATGAAGATGCTCTCCAGTGATGAAAAATTCAGCTATTTCATGCACCAACTACTACTGGAGCAGAGAGAGAGCGGCCTTTTTACAGAGAAATACCAAGCCCTTACCACCCAATTTAAAAAAGAGAGCCGACTGCTATTTGAAGACAACCAGATCAATGACCTTTTACTATTGAATGATTCTGGAGAGCTACTCTACTCTATTGCTGGACATGAGGATGAACTGGGGGAAAACTTAAGCGTCAGTGGCTTTTATGGCGAGACCATCCTCTCTGAGCTGTTCCAAGAGATAACAGAGCACAAGCAGTTCACAGCCTCTGATTTTGGAAAAATAGAGCTGTTTGATCAACAGGTTACTTTGATGGGCGTACCTCTCTTTTTGGGGGACTCTGTCAATACAAAAAAATTCGTTGGGGTGATGGTTGCTCTATTTCCACTCAACTGGATGAGAGAGACATTAACCAAGTATGAGAGCGGTGAGATCTATGAAGGACTTGGAGAGAGCGGGGATATCTCACTGATTCAGTGGAGAAGAGGGGAAGAGGGGAAGAGGGGGAGGCAGTCAACTTCATTAATACCCTAAAGAGTGACCTACTGCGTGAACCCCCTGAGGCGTGCCAACAGATGCGAACCAATGAGCCCGATAAGTTCTCAATGCTTCAGGTACTTGATCATATCGATGGGGCGGGATGGTCGCTCAACCCTAGCTGCACCACTGTCTACTCCGTTTGGCGCTGGTTGCCAGAACTAAAATGGGGCATGACATTAAATCAACACAGGGAGGAGGTTCTGGGCCCCATTGAGGGGTTAAGGCAGATTACGTTGCTATTGATTCTGTTCTATCTCCCCCTGTTTGGGATATTGGTTCGATATCAGCTGCGGGTATTGACACGCCCAATAGCGGGCCTGGTGGAAGCGGCAGAGAGCGGGACGATACTAGAGTACCCAAGAGCTGAAGTAAGTGAGGTCAATGTACTCGCAATCGCACTACAAGAAAACGAGAAGCGCATAACCAAAGCAAACCAAGCAAAGGATGAGTTCCTTGCATCAATGAGTCATGAGCTGCGCACCCCTTTAACCTCCATTATTGGAAATAGTGAACTACTGAAAAATAAAACTGTAGATGAGGAGACTCGTTCTATTATTGAGGCTGTTGAGCGTGCGGGACGAGGGCAACTCGCTCTGGTGAATGATATTTTGGATGTCTCAAAGCTTGAGTCAGGCAAATTTACTATCGACAAACAACCCTATGATCTCTCAAAACTGTTGAATGATCTTTTGCTGACCTTTTCGCCTCAAGCAGAGGATGCAGGGCTGCTATTCTCTATAACACAAAAAAATCGTGAAGAGAGACTGCTGATCGGTGATGAGCAGCGCATTATGCAGATATTGATTAACCTGATTGGGAACGGACTCAAGTTCACCAACCAAGGGGGATTGCAGCTGACAACTTGGGTAGAGGATAACCACCTAATTTACCAAGTTAAGGATAGTGGAGTGGGGATGCCTCCAGCGGTACTCGACAAGCTTTTTGGCCGTTTTGAGCAAGCCGATAGCTCAATCTCTCGTCGATTTGGGGGGAGTGGGTTGGGTCTCTACATCTCCCAAAACCTCACAATGTTGATGGGAGGAGAGATCACAGTAAGCAGTGAAGAGGGAGTAGGCTCTCTCTTCACCCTAAGACTCCCCTATCAACAAAGTGAGCTACCGGTAAAACCACTTCGTCAGGAGAAGGCGGCACCCGTAACAGATGAACCATTTAGCGGCCATATATTGGTCGCAGAAGATACCCCTGAACTACAACTACTTGAGCGACGTATTCTAGAGGGGTTTGGTTTAACCGTAACCACCGCAAATAATGGCCAAGAGGCCGTTGATTTGGTGAAAAATAACAGTTTCGATGCGGTGATAATGGATATGCAGATGCCTGTTATGGATGGTATCGAGGCGACTAAGGTGATCAGGGCATCAGGAAACACCATCCCCATCATCGCACTTACCGCCAACGTCATGCAGAAGCACCGTGATGCATTTGATGAAGCGGGGTGTGACTGCTTTCTAGGGAAGCCGATCAATAAAAATGAGCTGCTTGCCGTGCTTAAAGATTGTGTAAACAGGGGCTAAGTTCGCCCCGAACCCTCAAGACTGGGTACGCTCTGCATTACGCTTTTTCCAACGACGCTGCACGTGCCAGATCCAGAAAGTACGCATTCCAAAATAGCCCACTACCGCACTGACAACACCGTTGATCAGACACCCCAAGAGAAAGGGGCGCCAAATCTGCGGCAATACCGTCTCTAACCAAGCATAGGAGAGTTCAAACTCAACGGAAACAGGAGTCACTCCCAGCACAGAGATACCCACCCAGTAGGCTGATAGAAACAGTGGCGGCATAGTAACTGGGTTGGTAATCCAGACCAGTCCAATCGAAACCGGCAGATTGACGCTGAATAAAATGGCCGCAGCGGCGGCCAATACCATCTGAAAGGGGACGGGCACCCAAGCCATAAATAGCCCAACGGCAAAGGCCCCGGCAATGGAGTGGCGATTCAGGTGCCAGAGGTCGGCAGAGTGGAGCAGTGGCCCAAAAATTTTCAGGTGCTTATGCTCCTTCACCTTCTGGTGATCGGGCATAAAACGTTTGATAAGATGCTTAGCCATGGTCTGGAAGTATATCAGCACTACATGTTATTTTTACCATTGTGCTCCACTATTTCAACAACATGAATCACAACTATGCAGCTACGGCGATACCGCTGCTCGCTGGCGTGGTGTTGCTGTTCCAGTTACCACAGCTACCGGAC
>JABIFG010000261.1 GCA_018650795.1 Fidelibacterota bacterium | reverse complement strand
CTCTTCTTTCGAAAAAGTGCGGCCAGACACTGTAATGGGGCGAGGAGAGGAAAGTGCTTTTTGCATGGAATAGATTGTACTCCATGTGATTTTTAGACTGTGGTTAACTGGAGAAGCGGTGGGGGAAGTGAACCGTTACGTTGATCATGCTTTGTCCCTATTTTTTGCTGTTGGCTTGATGCTCTTCTTTCGTGCTTTGCTGCGGGTGGCCGCATTACGTTCCCGCGCCTCCTTAGCGCGATAAGAGTCTCCCTCAATTTGTAGAATTTCACTATGGTGTACCAGTCGGTCGACCAGTGAGACGACGCAGCTGGCGTTAGGAAATATCTCATTCCACTCAGCAAAAGGGCGGTTGGTGGTAACGATGATCGAGCGCTCTTCATAGCGTCTGGAGACGATCTCAAACAGCAGGTCGGCATGGCGGTTGGAGTAGGAGAGATAACCGACCTCATCAATCACCAGTAGCTGGGGTTGGCTGTATTTACGAAAGCGCCGCTGCAGGGCATTATTCCCATCCTGTGCCGTTAGTTCATTGAGCATAGCACTGGCTGTAGTGAAGAGGACGGTATGCCCACTGAGTACCGCATGGTGAGCTATGTTTTTGGCCAATGTGGTCTTACCCACTCCGTTGGGACCGACCAGCACCAGATTGCTGCCATCGTGCAAAAAATCCAGGCTCATCCACTGTTGTACCCGCTTCTGGTCACACTGTTTCGGCCAGCCCCACTCAAAATCCGCCAGTGGTTTGAGGCGACCTACTTTGGCACTTTTGATGCGTCGCTCCAGCGAGCGTCGAGTACGCTCTTGCTCTTCCCACTCAATCAGTTCTGGCAGCCATGGCTGGTCATGGGTCTCTTCCCAGTGAGCCAGAATTCCATACAGTTTGAGGGCACCAGCACGCTCCTGTAGTGTAGTGGGGTTAAGTGTATTCATCACTCTTCCTCCTGTTCGCATAGTTGGTCATAGCTGGAGAGGTTATGTGGCTTGACGCTGACCTCACGGGCTTTGGGGTGTTGATTAAGGTCGATTGGAATGGGAACAGGCAGCTCACGCTGCTCTCTTCTGCGCTCCAGTACGGTTTGTACTCCATTGGGGTGGGCGACAGCGCCAGCCAGAGATTCACTGATGGCACTCTCCAGCTCTGTAGCACCATACTGATCCAGCATCCGCAACAGGGTGGATACGATGGAGCCGATGTTTCCCCCACGCTCTGCTGCTTTCTCCAGCAACGTTATACTGCTTGGAACCGCATGGGAGAGACGATCCTTGCCGCTGTGTTCACGGGCGGCTCGCTTGTGTTTTTTCAGCCCCTCGATATGGGTAGGATCCTCGATCTGTTTTCCCTTGTCATAGCAGCGTGGATGGGTAGCAATACATTCACCACGATCCATCACTCTCACCTTCGTTGGGGATGCAATCACCAGCAGGCTCTTTCGGGTGTGGGTATGGGGCACCGAGTAATCATTCCGCTCAAATCGGACGTAAGGGGTCTTACCCACCTTGACCTCGACCTGTTCATTGGTGGGGTAGTCGGTATCGGGTAGTACCATCAGTTTGGATTGCTCCTGCTCAAAGGCTTCACCGACACTCATGCTGCGATCCTCTGGACAGGGGCGATTCATGGCTCTGGTCTCACACCAGACTCTGGCCTCTTCATTTAGTGCTTGCAGCGCCTCTATCCCTTTCCATGGAGAGGAGAGTGTTCGTCCGGCCCAGAAGTTATCCCGTACATAACGAATGGCACGCTCTACACGCCCCTTTTCATTGCCACGGTAGACCGCCACTGGGCGGGGCTCATAGCGATAGTGGGCAGCAAATTCCAGTAGTATTGGGTTGAAGCGGATGGCATCTCCACGACGATCTTGTACTGCACTTTTGAGATTATCATAGAGCAGTACTCTGGGAATGCCGCCAAAAGCAGAGAATGCCCCCTGGTGTCCTCGTAGGAAGTTGCTCATCTGTCCGTTTAGGAAAAACTCCAAGTAGATCCGGCGTGACCAACTGAGTACCACCACAAAGGCGGTTAGCCGATACTCGGCTCTGCCAATCATCACCTTGTTGAAAAAACCCCAATCAACCTGCCCTTGCTCTCCCTGCTGTGTCTTCAGACGCAGATAGGCCTCCGGTGTGGGTCTGGGGCGCAGCTCTGCAATCCGACTGCGGAAGTGACTCTCACACCCCTCAAAGCCCCGTTCACAGGCCATGGTATAGAGACGGCTGGCGGTCAGCTTGGGGAACTGCTCCAGCGTCTCCAAAACCAAGGGTACATGGGGGTCAATAATAGAGGGGCCAGTAATCCGCTCGGCACGGGGTATCCCGTTATGCTCCAGCACTCGGGTTACGGTAGTGTGATGTACTCCCAGCTGTTTTGCTATGGTCCCCACGCGCCACTTCTCGGCATGTGCAAAACGGAGGATATCAGCCTCCTTCTCTTTGGATATTGTCATCTTCAGGTCTCATGGTTGCAGGCAGCTGAGCGTTATGGACGTAACTCTCTTGTCGTAGCTCTTATGCCCGCTGTTTAAGGGGTGATGAGTCAGGAGATAAAGGGCTGCTGTAGCGTAGATATCCAGAACGAAGGTAGTGATCGACCACTCTTCCACAGCGGTGACAGTGATAAAGAGAGTCAAAACTACACTCTTCACCTCTCTGCTCATCGATTTCTATTGAAGCAGAGGGGGTACCCTCTTCAGAACCATGATGCGTTACTTTATCCACCGTTGGTGGGGGCTCTAGTTCTGACAGAGCCTGACGGATACGGTATTCGGCCTGCCGTTTGGCGTTATTGATTCGTCCCTGGCGTGTGTTTTGGTAACGCCTTCCAGCATCCCCTAACGACTCCTTGCGTGCCACCTTGGAGCAGCCATCAAAACAGTAGCGGTTACCCCAATCACAGTGGCTACAGAGGATGACCTGTTGACCGCAACAGGCACAATTGTAAAGGCGTGCTGAATGTCCCATGATGCTGTTTTTTCATGGAAACAGAGTGGACGACCACACCCTAAACAGGTGATACTGTACCTACTGATCGTGTATACGACCAGTTCTATAAGCGGTGCCGGCGTGACCGCTAAATCTTACCGGCACCGCTGTCTATTTCCAGATACCGTTATTCTACTGCCTGATGGACTCTGATGCAGAGGCTATCAGCATCTCCACGAAAGACACCGCACCTATAGCAGGGTTACTGTGCGGCAGGATCGATGATGGTGAAAAGGCGGGGTGCGGCAAATAGATACGCTATTGCTCCAGCGTTAACAACGAGAGTACTTCACTTTTGAAAATGATGCTCCTGCCCTTATCATGCTTGATCATGATCCGGACAGCAAAGGAACTAACATCGAATCACCAGAAGCTCTGCTTGAAGTCGTAACAAAGGTCTTTCCAGGGTTTGAAGGAACCGCATGGGTGTCGCGCCCTAGCGCATCAGCAGGAATAATTGATACTGAAGGCAATGAACTCACTAATGATAACGGGCAACATCTTTGTGCGCGCCGGCAAGGGGCCGAAGGTCAATCTCGGGCTCGAGCTCAAGTACGGTCGCGGAGAATTCGCTTTGGGGTATGCCCGCGAGGTTGAGCGGCAAGATTT
>JABIFG010000260.1 GCA_018650795.1 Fidelibacterota bacterium | reverse complement strand
TTTGATTTGATATCAATACCAAAGTTATCCGCCCCTCTAACCATACTACAGCAAAGTACTTCGGAGAACAAGTCTACCTGGTCGCAGGTTCTGGGCGAAGATAAAGAGATTACAGACAACCATTATTTCGCTCGTTTCCAGGTTTTATCAGGTTCACTCGAATTTTACTCACTGGAGTTTAAAGTATTTGATGATGGAGTTGGTTTCAGATATGTCTTTCCTGACTGGGCTGGAATAGATTCACTATTAATTCAAGATGAGTTGACAGAATTTAATTTTGCCCAGGATTACCTGTCCTGGTGGATTCCAAATGATTGGGATAGTTACGAAAGAATTTATCAGACTACACCTCTAAGCAAATCCCCCGGTGTCAACACTCCATTTACCCTAAGGACAGAATCAGGAATCCATATATCCATCCATGAAGCTAATTTAACAGAGTATAGCGGCATGACTCTGGTTCCAGATACCGTTGGATCCACAAATTGGCATGCAGCTCTCGTTCCCTGGCCAGACGGTCTCAAAGTAAGAAGTTCCTTACCTCACAAATCACCCTGGCGCACTATTCAATTAGGGCGCACTGCTACGGTGTTGGGCAATTCACATCTCATCCTTAATCTGAATGAACCAAGCCAAATAGCCGATGTTTCCTGGATTAAACCCATGAAGTATATGGGAATATGGTGGGGAATGCATATCAAAACGGAATCATGGGAGCAGGGTCCAATCCATGGTGCTACAACACAAAACGCCAAGCGCTATATCGACTATGCCAGTGCCAATGGTTTTCAAGGACTTCTCATAGAAGGGTGGAACCTGGGCTGGGAAAACTGGGGCAAACAGGACGCCTATAGTTTCACAGAAACCTATGATGATTTTGATATAGAGCAGGTGACGCAGTATGCTGCCAGTAATGGTATGGAAATAATTGGTCATCATGAAACGGGTGGAGATGCTGAAAGTTATGATCGTCGTGTGGAAGCAGCCTTCCAGTTTTACAAAAAACACGGGATCAATAGTATCAAAACCGGATATGCAGGCGATATTTTCCCTCGCGGTCAATATCATCATGGTCAATGGATGGTTCGTCATTACAGACGGATCGTAGAGTTAGCAGCAGAATATGAAATCACACTAGATGTTCATGAGCCCATTAAAGCCACCGGCATTCGTCGTACCTGGCCCAACATGATGACTCGCGAGGGTGCCCGAGGGAATGAATATGAAGCCTGGAGTGAAGGCAACCCACCTGAACACACAACTATTTTGCCATTTACCCGTATGCTGGGTGGACCAATGGACTATACACCAGGAGTCTTCTACATCACTCTCGAAGGGATTAAAGAAAATAACCGCGTGCATACAACTCTGGCTAAACAGCTCGCTCTCATGGTTATTCTTAATAGTCCCTTGCAAATGGTCGCTGACCTCCCGGAACATATCAAAGACCATCCAGCTCTGCAGTTTGCCCGGGATCTCAATATAGACTGGGATGAATCAGAAATGCTGGATGCACAAGTAGGTGATTATGTTGTTACTGCCCGACGTAGTGGGAAAGAATGGTTTCTGGCTGCCATCTCAGATGAGGAGCGTCGTGAACTCGAAGTTGACCTGGCCTTTTTGCAGGACGATATTCCTTATCGTGCTGAAATATATAGGGACGGTGATAATGCCTCATGGGATCGCAATCCCCATGATTATTTCATTGAGGAACGGGAAGTAAACGCTGAAATGACAATCAAGTTACCGCTGGCAGCCGGGGGTGGCATAGCTATCAGGATGGTCCCTCAACAATAAGTATTTCAGAGGATGATTAGCCAAGCAGAAAGTGCCCTATCGTAATAGAGTCATCTTCATAGTTTTTGTGAATAACTCGGTCGTTAGCCGATAAAAGTAAATACCACTCTCCACTGGTGACCCCTGGGTATCCAGACCATCCCAGGTAATAAAGTGGGTACCCCCTGCTAAATAATCATCAACCAGAACGCGAACAAGTTTTCCGTTTAAATCGTGAATGTTCAGCTTGACCCCGTTGGCCTGGGGCAGATTAAATTGAATATGTGTGCTTGGGTTAAAGGGGTTGGGGTAATTTTGAGCTAGAGCCCAGTTCTGGGGTATTTCAGGTTTAATACCAACCAGGTTAGTATCAGCGTAGACTGTGATTGTTGCTTGAGAACCTGCAAGTAGATCAAAACTCACATAACAAACATCCAAATCCTCGGACCGCACAACTTGATCCAGTCTGCCATTTTCAACTGAATATCCATGCTCTCCAATCGGCATATTGAATTTTAAAAGTGCATCCTCAAATACCAGGTTATGATTGTTGATTATGATGGCAGATACTGTATCCGACTCACCTGAATTTGAGGGGCTGAAAGAGGAGGAAAGACTCTGAGCTGCAGGCCAATTGGTATAAACAGGTTCCTCAGCCTGAACAACCCCATCTTGTACCCGGATAACTCGATAGGTTCTGGCTCCATTACTGGTAGCCCTTGTGGAAAGGTTATAGGGATGACTATAAATATCGCCAGAGGTTTGGTGTGTATGCCCCCAAAGAGCCATATCAACACCTAAGGACGATAAATTTAACTGGTTAGAAAAATCATAGTGGAAAAACATTACTTTGGACTGACTATTTGTAGCAGCGGAGATGTCTTGGTTAAGCCATTGCATTTGAGCTGCTGTGAAACTTTCTCCACCGTAAATACTCCAACGAAATCCATCATAATTGTCATACGCCTCAAGCCCTATATAGTGGACTGGACCATAGTCAAAGCTGAAATCCTGAGTGTATTGTGGTTCTGAAACAGGGGGAGTATCCAGCCAGGTCCAACCAAAAAATTTCCACCAGTTTCTCCGTGCAGTTCCTTGAGGTGGAGGCGTGTCATCCCATCCTCCCAGGTCGTGATTCCCAGCTACCAGGTAAAAGGGGACTTCTAATTCACCGAGAACACGTTGTGCTTTTGTGTAGTATCTGCGGTTTTGAAAATCTTCTAATTCACCCTCGTGAACCAGGTCACCCGTGATCAATACGAAGGCGGGTCTTAATATATTTATATCCTCGATAATCGCTCTCAAATCCATAATAGAGGAACTGTCTTCAAGTGATTGTGGTTCATAGTAGTAGATGTTTGTAGGAAGGTGGGTATCTGTGATATGCACAAAATTGTAGGAAGATTTCCTCTCCGGGATCACTTGAACAGCGTTTCGACTGATATCCTGGAGACCATTGGCTACAACTTCCAAATCGTATAGTTCATAGAATGGAGGTTCCGGAGTCCGCACTTGCAAAAACCAGCGGTTGAGTGCCGAGTCATAGTGTGACCCAATTAAGTTTAAAGCTATTACATGTGAACCATAAATTAATGAAGCAGTCCAATCCACAGTTGTTTCTGGTGCCAGACAAACGATTTCAAATGCTTCTTCGGGAGTCACGATACTGGGAATATTCAAGATGGGGCTCTGGATGACTGTTAAGGTGTCACCAATGGGTTCAGCAGAAGTGAACACACTTACGGTTCCAGCCGTTTTATAAATAATGCTTTGACCATTGATCTCTGCGGAAATGAAGGATATGTCAGCAGTCCCTGACGCAGTGGGTGTGAACTGAATATCCAGTAAATTTCCTAAATTGGTAAGGTTACCCTGACCCGAATAGTTTAGAATTATTCTACCGGAGCTGGAGTTGTCTATAATAGTGCCAACCTCAGAAACGGTTCCAGTTTGTGCATATCCTGAGTATTGAATGACAGACGAATTGTAGGAGATATCCAGGCTAAAACTTGTCACTTCCAACTCGGAACCAAGCAATGCCAGTTGAACAGGAATGCTGAGTTCAGAAAAATCATAGGCTGATGCCGAACCGATTGTAGCCATGTAGGCACCCTGCATGGATTGTAGATCATCAACGGATCGTGGATGTAGTCTGAATTCCCCCCAAGAATATGACACGACTCCCTGTACAAATGCAAAAGGATAGGCTGTAGCCAGGCTTATTCCCATATCTGCCAGGTTAAATATACCATTACTGATAATACAGGGGCCACTTCCATCGCTTATACGCCATTCGTCATACGAATCATATCCCTCAGTAACACCGACATTGATAACCCTTACCAGCACGGATTCATAAGCCTCTTCTGTTACAACATCATGGCTGGTGACTTGTGCGGGATCAGGCAGGCTGTTACCGGAACTTACAATAGTAAAGTTGGAAAGACTTTTTAGTTCGCTAAATCCATGATATTCATAAACCTCACCTTGAAAGTGAACACTGTCACCTATGCTGGGGCTATTGTTATTATCATAAACATATATTCCATTCCAGGGGCCTCCACTGGAACTCGAAATAAAATATCGGCCATTACTATAGTTGATCGCAGTGACAATACCACCAGTGGTTACTGTTTGGCCTGCATATGGGGAGGGGTAGGTTCCATCGCCGGCAGAAGTTGTGAATTGAATATCATAAATGCTCACATCTGCCAGCATGAATAGGGGCAGGAGCAAGGCGAATATACTTTTGAGGGATTTC
>JABIFG010000259.1 GCA_018650795.1 Fidelibacterota bacterium | reverse complement strand
CGGTTCACATCCGGGAGGTCGTAGGTTCGAGTCCTACATCGACCACTTCAAGAAAACAAATCGTGAATTACACGAATGCTATAATTCCCTGGCCATTTCACATCTAGAAATGCTTATAATAATGGGATATCTGTAATCAATGCTTTAAGGGGGCATCACATGCGTAGCGTTATTCGTTCATCAATTGGTGTGTTTATCATTTTGATGGCACTCTTCATTAGTTCCTGTGTTAGTAAAGAACCCAAACCGCTTTTCACTTTTACCTATCTAACAGACATCCATGTCCAACCTGAGAGGCATGCCATAGACGGTTTCAATCAAGCACTGGCCAGCGCCAAGGTATTAGAACCTGACATGATCCTCACTGGCGGTGACCTCATTATGGATGCACTGGGCCAAAGTCATGGACGGGCAGATTCACTATATCAGCTTTTTGCGGAATTGACCAGCACGGTGAAAATCCCCATTCACAACACCATTGGTAATCATGAGGTGTTTGGACTATATGAAAAGAGTGGTATCTCTCCGGATCACCCAGAATATGGCAAGCAAATGTTTATGAATCGGATGGGTCTTGACAAGCCCTATTATTCATTCGACCATAAGGGTTGGCATTTCATAATGCTGGATGGCATTGGATTTACCGAGAGTCGGCGCTATTATGGCCATATTGATTCTCTCCAATTGCTATGGTTGACGGCAGACCTGGCTACCGTGGGTACTGAGACACCCATAATCATGTCATCCCACATCCCCCTGGTATCAGTGTATCCTCAACTAGCTAAGGGGAGCCAGGAACCTGTGGGTAGAGGCTACATCCTAACCAATTCCCATGAGGTCATGGATATCATTGATCCCTACAATGTCAAACTGGTGTTACAGGGACATCTACATCATCTGGAAGAAATTTATGCCAGGGGTATTCATTTTGTAACTGCTGGAGCAGTGAGTGCCCGCTGGTGGCTGGGACCTTATGAAGAGACTGAAGAAGGATTTCTAAATGTGGAAGTCTATCCGGATAGCGTGGCCTGGGAATATGTGGATTATGGTTGGGAGGTTAGTGAGGAGGCTCTGCCAACTCAAGAGTAATGATTTTAAGAATATAGCAAGAGCCCCCAAAGATGGGGGCTCTTTAATTATGATGAGGACATTGAGGTTCTCGAAATGTCCAACATACTCATCGGTAATACTCGAAGGTTTCGACCAGTCTATGCTGTTAGCTTCGACTTGGCAGGCAAGCTCAACCTCCAGATTTACCTTAGAGAGACTTGGTAAGCACCTCATTCAGGCGCTTGACAAAGTCCGCCGGATTTTCCAGCTTCATACCTTCCAGCAACAAGGCCTGCTCATAAAGCAACTCAGTGGCATTGTCAAAATCCTTGGATTTCCGCATGCCCTTCATCTTCTTTAAAATGGGGTGATCCAGATTGATCTCAAGAATAGGCTTGGCATCAGGCATACCGGCCTGACCCATGGCGCGCATCATTTCCTGCATCTGGAAGGTGGGGTCATCTGCATCGGCCACCAGGACTGAAGGGGAGTCAGTTAGACGGGAAGAGACCTTCACATCTTTGACCTTATCACCGAGAACCTTTTTGACCTTTTTGATAAAGGGTTTGACTTCCTTTTCAAGCGTCTCTTCATCTGGTTCATCATCATCTTTCTTCAGTTCATCTCCTGCATTGCTGCGGTTGACTGATTTAAAGTCGTGATCACCAAATTTTGCTGCGCCGGGAATAATTATTTCATCAATCTCATCATCAGCAATCAAGACCTCGATGTCTTTTTTGTTATACATCTCAATCAGGGGAGAACGACGCAGGGTAGCTTCATTGTCACCTGTGATATAATAGATGCCTTGCTGATCTTCTGGCATCCGACTCACATAATCTTCCAGGGTGGTATAGCCATCTGCTTTGGTCGATTTAAAGCGAACCAGCTTTTCAAGCAGCTCACGATTGTCACGATCCTGGTAGTAACCTTCCTTTAAGGGACGGCCAAATTCCTCGTAAAACTTGATGTATTCTTTGTCTTTCTTAGCCAGGGTCTGGAAAGACTTCAAAAGCTTTTTTACGGAAGCTTTGCGGATGTTATCCAGGGTTCGGTTTTGTTGAAGAATCTCACGACTCACATTGAGAGGCAAATCTTCAGAATCAATAATGCCCTTTACAAAGCGAAGATATGTTGGCAGGAGCTCTTTTTCATCATCGGTAATAAATACACGCTTGACATAAAGTTTGACACCTGGTTTATAGTCTGCATAAAACAGATCCTGAGGGGCCTTTTCTGGGACAAAAAACAGGGTCGTATAATCCATGGCTCCTTCAGCTTGGGTGTGGACATGTAACGCAGGATCCTGGAAATCGTTGCTAAAGGTTTTGTAGAACTCGTTATAGTCTTTTTTCTTCAGCCCAGATTTTGGTTTTTTCCAGAAGGCAGAGGCATCATTGACCTGCTCAGTCTTCTGCTCTTTGATCTCCTTTTTGTCGTCACCTTCTCCATCGGATGTGCTTTCCTCATAATGGAGGTAAACGGGAAAGGCAATATGGTTAGAGTACTTCTTCAGGATTTCAGTAATTGACCAGCGATTAGCATATTCTTTACCCTCATCATTGAGATGCAGAGTGATTTCGGTACCAGGCTCTTTTTTTTCAGTTTTATCTAATTCGAAACCGGATTTTCCATCACTGACCCAGCGGAAGGCGTCTTTTTCACCAGCTTTGCGAGTAATGACTTCAACTTCGTCGGCTACCATAAAACAGGAATAAAATCCGACGCCAAACTGACCGATAAGATTTGAATCTTTTTTTGCATCTCCAGTGAGTTTGCCCAGGAAATTCTTTGTACCGGATCGGGCGATGGTTCCGAGGTGCTCAATGAGGTCTTCCTCATTCATACCAATACCAGAATCTTTGATTGTGATAGAGCGACCCTCAGATGAGTCATTAAAGGAGATATCAATTTTTGGATCAAAGGATATTTTCTTGAACTTGTCTTCTGTGAGGGTCAAATATTTTAATTTATCCAGAGCATCTGATGCATTGGACACTAGCTCACGCAGGAAAATTTCCTTATGTGAATAAAGTGAGTGAACAATTAAGTGAAGTAACTCATTTACTTCAGTTTGGAATACATGTTTGGTCATTATAAAAATTTCTCCATAATCATTTGTTTTTTAGCGGCGCCAATATAAAGCCGAATAAAAAGGCTTCAAGATTGAAATAATTTTATATTTTTCCCTCTCTCTAACCCCAGTTGGAAGAAAAATTGGCTTAATAGTTACAAGCAGATATGTTAAAATCAGGTTGTAGGTAAAAGTCCACTCTCAAACTTGAAACTTCACCCCCGTTTTTTCCTCAGAGATCTGCCACAGCTTTTCTGCAATATCAGTATCATGTGATTGCTTGTTTGAGAAGACCTGCTTGGGATATCCCCGCCACTCAGCCATGTTTGAAGGACCAAAATAGTTACCACTTCCAGCTGTTGGTTCAATGGCTGCCATGAGAGTAGGCAGGGCACCCATGGAACCGCTCTGAGCAAAGATAGAGTTAAAAAACCTGACTACAGCCCCTTTTGCAAGGTTACTGGCCGTAAGACCGGGATGGGCAGCGGTTACCATGACTTTTCCACCAGCCGCTTGAATTTTTCGCGATAGCTCATATGTAAAATAAAGATTGGCCATCTTACTATCTCCATAGGCTGTCCAGGAGATATATTTGCGGTTCTCCCAGTTGAGATCCTCTAAATTTAGTTTCCCCATTTTGTGTGCGTTACTGCTCACATTCACGATGCGACTATCAGGTGTTGATTTGATCAGATCGTACAGCTGAGCGGTGAGGGCAAAATGTCCCAAATGATTCGTACCAAATTGGGATTCAAAACCATCCACGGTTTTACTGTAGGGTGGGACCATAATGCCGGCATTATTGATCAGTAAGTCGAGCCGCTGGTAATCGGCATTAAACTGCTCGGCGAAAGATTTAATCGAAGCCAAATCAGCAAGATCTAAAAGGCGGACTTGAAGTTTGGCGTTGGTAGTTTCAGCCTGGATACTGGCAATTGCAGCATCACCCTTTGCCTGGCTTCGTACTGCCAGAATTACTTCAGCCCCTTTTTCAGCAAGTGCTTTTGCAGCCTCAAAACCTATGCCACTGTTACTTCCAGTTATAATAGCTATACGACCTGACTGGTCAGGAATATTATCAGTTGTCCATTTTGTCATGGGATTTTCCCTTATTTAATTGTGTGTTTGCCAGAGCGATGATATCCAGCACTTCAATTCTCTGTTTATTTGAACCTTCCTGTGTTACCTGAATCATCGCCAGACCGATCTCTTCCAAAGAAGACACTTGCTTAGGAAAAAGTTTCCGAAGCAAGGGGATGATAGGATTCATCAGCTTGTAAAACAGATAGGCGTTACTTAATCCTTTGGTCGGTTGAATTAATCCGGGTCTGAACATGAAAGCTTTTTTGAGAGGCAATTTTAAAAGCGCGTTCTCTGTTTGCCCCTTCACGCGTGTCCACATCATACGACCTCGTTCGGTGTCATCCGTGCCCGCCCCGGAGACATAACACAAAGTCATATCGGGGTTTAGCTTCGCCAGGGGACCTGCCAGGGCCAGCGTCATATCATGAGTGATGTGGGTATATAGCTCTTCTGAAGCCCTGAATGAGGTGATCCCCATGCACAGAAAGGCCGCGGTGTACCCGGAGAGTTCACTCTCAATTGATGAGAAGTCCGAAAAATCGCTATGAATAATTTCTGTTAATTTGGGATGCTGTACACCACAGGTTTTTCGGTTGATGACTAGAACGGATTCAACGTCTGGATGATTCAGACTCTCATGGAGTACACCTTCGCCAACCATTCCGGTGGAGCCGGTAATTATTGCTTTTATTGACATGATTTCCTCAGCTCGTCTATGGGGTTTCTAACTGCGGCGTTGACCCCGCTAGCGGCTCTGGATTTAATTCAGGGAGATAGGGCGCCCACCATTTTTCGGTCTGCATTCTGCCAGGATACTCAACAACCTGTCCAAAAATGGGTGTTAACAGTCTTACTCCATTGGCCTCGGCTGCCAGCGTGACTCTTTTCATGGGATCAAACCAGTCATGGAGTGCAAGATTAAAGGTGCCCCAGTGAATGGGCCACACAAAATGAGCTTTCAGATCGAGAGAGGCTTGAACCGTTTCTTCTGGAAACATATGCACATCAGCCCATTCCAGGTTGTATGCTCCACATTCCATAAAAGCGATATCAAAGGGTCCAAATTTTTTACCAATGGTTTTAAAACCATCAAAATATCCTGAGTCTCCACTGAAATAGATATTGTGATCCAGGGTGGCAATCACATATGAAGTCCATAAAGTTTTATTGCGATCCGTCAGTCCACGACCTGAAAAATGCTGACTGGGTGTTGATGTAATGGTCAATTTTTCATCGAAATCATAGGAATCCCACCAATCCAGTTCGGTAATCTTCTCACGAGGGACACCCCATTTCTCTAACTGGGCTCCAACACCAAGAGGCACAATAAACCGAGAAACTTCAGAATGAATCGTCTTGATGGAGTATTTGTTAAGATGATCATAATGATTGTGCGAAATGACAACCACATCGATATCTCTCAACTCTGTTGGATCAATAGGAATCTCTTCGTTGAAGCGTGTGGGTCCCACAGGACTAATTTTCGCTTCATATACTGGATCTGTGAGAATCCGGTATCCATCCATGTGGATCAGGAGTGATGAATGGCCTGCATTGGTGACTTTAAGATAGGAACTATCTGCAGACTCCAGGAGACTCAAGTCGATTTGCTTTTGCGGAAGAGCTGCTTCAGGGGAGCGTTGCTCCTTACCAAAGAGATACTTTTTTATCATTCCAAAAGAGGGACTCATCTCCAGGGTGCGGGAATTGGTGAATTTCCCATCTTTATACTGAGGGGAAGCTTGAATTTTATTCAAAGGATTGTCTCCTAGATCATATTGAGCCGCCGATAAGACGGTGTTAATGGTAAAAGCGGAGCCAGTGAGGATCAACACCAAGGCGATGATAATCTTGCTCGGTTTCTTTAGTGATATATTTAAACGAATGTTCATTCAGTTATCCTTGTAAATTTTTTTATAGCTTTATTGCGTCCCATGCCATGGACATGACAGCTCTGACATTGTCCGGTGTGGCTTTAAAATCCGGGTTTAAACGTGGATTCGCTAAACCGAAGATCGGGTAGTATAGGTGAGAGAAGATGAGCTCAAAGGGGACATCTTTGATAATTTTACTGTTTACGCCCTGTCGTAGTACATCAAACAAAGGTAGAAATGCCGCTTCAATTTTTGCCTTGTCTACCTGATCGCTGTAAGGAGAATTGGCAAATTGTTCAGTAAAATAAAATAGCTCAGAATTATCAGAAATGTAATTGAAGAGGTTGGTTCCTGTATTCATTAATGCATCCTGAACCGGTAGTGAAGTGTCAAAATCTGCCATCAGAGCATCACCGAGACATGTTTTTATGGATACATAAGTGGAAACCAGTAAATCATCCTTGTTTTTGTAATAGATGTAGATGGTTGCCGGTGAAACGCCAGCTCGTTTTGCGATCTTGGATACAGAACTGGAGGCGAAGCCTATCTCATTCACCAGGGCAATAGTGGCACTGATGATGGCTTGTTGTTTATTTTCGTCTTTTACTCTCACGGCCTATAATAAACGATCATTCATTTAAAGCAAAACTTTATTTCTATTCATTTACCGAAAGTGTAATCCTGGTGACATCTAATTTTTACCTGGAGATTAGATTGATGTTAGAAATATTTATGTACCGATGGAAGGAAACGTTTATGAGTGAACACATTAATATAATCAGCGCTGTAGATCAGATTGAAAATTCAACAGCTGTTGCAGACCGGAATCGGGGAGATTTTGGACCCCTCGTTCTTTTTCAGGGTCAATCAATCACCTTCGTAAGTTTTGGTCTACTGGTTGGAATGGGAGCCATCCTGGGTCTCATTCACAGTTGGTTTTATCTAGGAGGGTATCAGATAATTGGAAACACCCACCAGTCTAATCAGCTGGCCTTAGCATTGGCTTTGGGTACACCGCTATCTGCCTATGTTGTCACTCGGTTATTAGATCTAAATACTTGGTTATCAGGTGAAAAAACTTTTCTCGAATATATTCGTACAGTGAGTTTTGGTCTTTGGGGAGGCTTGATTGGAGGATTATTTATATTAATCAGTTTTGCTCTCTCAACTGGGACATCTCTCCTGGCCCTCATGGACTCTTTTGCAGTTGGAGTTCCGCTAGCCCAGGCTTTGGGAAGGCTCGCTTGTTTAAATTATGGATGTTGCCATGGAAAAGAATGCCATCCTAATTCCAGATTCGGTATCAGTTATCATAATCCTCAGGCCAAGGTTCTCAGATTCGATGCTGAATTGAGAGGGAAGCGCCTGCATCCGACCCAGATCTATTCCGTACTCGCCAACCTTACTATCTATGCTATTGTACTTGTTTTGGCTTTATCCTGGGATGCACGTCCCGTTGGAGTATTAGCTGCTGTTTATATGACTCTCTACGGCTTGAAACGTTTTTCTGTTGAATTCTTACGGGGTGAATTCCCCAGAGTGTATTTCTCAGGACTTACGATCTGGCAATGGTTCAGCCTCTCATTTATTACCTTAGGTCTCAGCATGATGGTGTATGTTTTTACTCAGGGCACACTCATTGGAGCCGTCAATTATGCAAATGGGTTCCAGAATATGAAGTCAGCGTTGGGCGTCTTGATTTTTGCAGCCTCATTTATGGGATTGGCTTATGGAACTCATGGCAAAAAAATTGGAAGTTGGTAGGCTTATGATCCCTGTATTAATAGTCGGTGCCGGACCCTATGGCTTATCTCTGGCCAATTACATGTCAGCCATGGGACAGGAATTCAAGATCATCGGTAAACCAATGGAGTTATGGAAGAAGCATACCTTCAGCGATGCTTCATTGAGATCAGAAATGGCTACCTCAGAAATCGCTCATCCCCAAAATGCATATTCTATTCAGAATTTTCGTTCCCAGAATGGCCTTGATATAGGCAAGTCAAGCGAGAGAATTAATGTTAGGGAGTACCGTCAATATGTCGATTGGGTATTGGCCGCCATACCCTATAAGATTCAACCTGAATATTTATCTAATCTCTCACAGCGGGGTGATTGTTTCCAGGCTGAATTGGAATCCGGTGAAGTCCTGAAAGCCAAACAAGTAGTCATTGCTACCGGTGTGGCTCACCATCTGAACATTCCGTCAGAATTCTCGGGTGCCAGGGATATCATGCACAGTTATTACACCCAGGAAATTGAAGCATTGCAGGGCAAAAAAGTGTTGGTGGTGGGTGCCGGTCAATCTGCGGCAGAGGCCATGGAAATATGCCGGAATAACAACAATCAAGTACATTGGTATGCCCGCCAGGAACCGCGTTATTATTCTGAACCCCTGGATCTACCCAAATGGATATTCAATTTGGTTGTAAAAAGTGCCGGTCTCTTCCGACGTTTGCCACATGGTCTCATTCAATATTTATTCTCAATATTTTCAGCCACAACCATGACTCCAGATCACAAAGTAAAACTAGCCGGAGTAAACCGATTCTCCACGCTCCCTGATTTGAGAAACTATGATCATGTTATTTCGGCCACTGGTTACAATTATACCCTGAATCACATGAATTTTTTGGCAGATGAGTTGAGGAGTAGCCTCAAAATGAGAGCTGCGATGCCGCGTATTGATAAAAATTTCATGAGTTCAATGCGGGATCTGTATTTTATTGGACCCTCAACAGAAATGTTTTTTGGACCACCCATGAAATTTATGATTGGGTCTCAATATGTAGCCCCCAGGCTCTCAAAACTATTGTCTGAATGACGGAGCTAAACCCCTGTATTGAGTTTAGCGACAGTCTTGCCCGCTGGTTAGATGTTCAGGAAGTGGCTCTGGTCCGCGAGGATTTACTCCCAGATGGTGGCGGAAAAAAAAGACGTGCTTTGACTCATTTCGCCAAGAACCTTAGAGATGTCAGGCATATCCATTTGCTTTCCTATGCTGGGTCTCATACAGCCTTCACGCTTTCCCGGCTTTTACCTGATGTGATGATACATCTCTATGGCACCCACTATGGTGGGGGTAGCTATGAGAAGGCTATGGTTTCACGCTTGCATACCTGTGAAAATATCACCCAGCAGGTGGGTTCATCCTGGTCGATGGGTCTTGCATTTAAAAGGCAAAAGCGACGTATAAAACCTGGTCATCATTTTATGCGCCTTGGAGGCAGTCTCGGAACAGATATTTCTACGCAAACTGCAGTTGAAGAAACAATTAAGATGATTGGCGAAGATTTTCACCATGTAGTCGCTGTGGCTTCAGGTGATCTGCTGGGGAGTATCTCAAGTCAGACTCAACTGGTGACCGGTGTTTTAACACAACCGCTACCTATACGAATTATGAAATATATCAGCTTGAAAAATTCATCAGGACTCTGGAAAGCACGACTGGACAGTCGCATTCGTGCCATATATGATGTTAGAGAATTGACAGGTCAAACCTGGGATCCGATTTTCATGGGGACTGTTTTCAGTTATTTGAAGCAGAAAGGGGAGTTAGCACCAAAATTGTGTATCTGGGTTACTTGTCCTTCAGGGATTGACTGGCTTGATTAATACATCCATTTAGTAATTTCATAAGATTTATCTGCATGAGGGTCTCGAGGATTGGTGTTACAGTATCCAACGTGTGCCATACTTCGAGAATCCTCAGCAAGACACACTTCAAATTTGTCTGCCTGAGGCTCTCGAAGGCTAAGTAATCCCAGGTTCATCGTGTGTCCTACTTCGAGTTTCTTCGCTATCGCTCAGGCTCAGCAAGTGGAACATCCCGCCATGAGCGAGGACACAAACGTTAAGCAACAACCTCCACACCTTTCCAAAAGGCGATATGACCTTTGATAGGTTGAGCAGCGTCTGAAGGGTCCGGGTAGTACCAGGCAGCATCGGGATTATCCATGCCATCCACTTCAATATTGTAATAGCTGGCAGTACCTTTCCAGTGACACACAGTCTGGGTTTGGCTATCTTTTAGATAGGCTGGAT
>JABIFG010000258.1 GCA_018650795.1 Fidelibacterota bacterium | reverse complement strand
GGCCGGGTTGCTTGGTGCAGGCTGGAATTGAAACCCCTGGCTTTCTCTTCCCCAAGCACTGGATTGCTGTGAATACGGTGGGGTATCTGGCGCATGGGGTTACGAGAGAAGATCAATAATAAAAAGGAAAACTATGCTGAATTTCTTCACTTATACAGACCTATCTGGCAAACGGCGCTTACGTACTTATATGATTATTGCTATCGCCTCATTCACTCTATTGCTTTTACTTGTTGGAGGAGCAACACTTTGGCGTATTTGGCAGTTTTCTCCCGCTGAGATTGCAGAAACACCTGTCTTTGCCCCTCTTGCAGCAACTACTATTCCTGAGACAACACCAACCAATACCCCGGAAGCCTGCCCCTCTGATCCTGCTGATTGGGCTTTGCTGGATTTGCCTTTGAGCAAGAATTACAAATCGCTTAGCCCAATCTGTGTCTACATAGAATTGGAACGGACGGTGGCTTGGGTCTTGGCGATTAATGAAGGCTATAGCCGAGCGGAAGCGACAGAAGCTCTAGGCTTTTCTTCTATGCCGATGACCATGCAAACCGGGGAACTGACCATCCTCACAGATAATAAAGGCCCTGTGCCCGTGAAAATGCTGATTAGCCCACAAGTGCCTGATCTTGCACAATGGACAATTGATCAATCTGGCAACCCCGCTACAACGATGGCTTTTCGAGGCTGTTTTCGTACATCCACCTTCACAGGGAATGAGCGGCAGGATTGGGGGGAGGGTTATGAAGTAATTTGTGTGGTCTCTAAAGACACAGAAGCGGCTTATGGGTTGATGCAATTGGGAGAGCATCTTTTCACAGGCGGAGATGGACAAGTTTCAGCTTCGCGCACTTTCCTGCTCTTTGGCTATAAAGAAAAAAGCTGGACCTGGCTGGGTTGGCGTGAAGACGGAGGGCGTGTCAGTTATGAAGAAATAGGATTGACCGCTGAGTTGGCTAGGGCAGATCGTGAAATGAAAAGTTCTATCTTTGGTCTGCCTCTTTGGGACAACGCGTGGCTGGAAGAAAGCTATGGCATGGCGATGAAGCCTTTTCCAATTAATTGGCAGGATGCTACGGATACCACCACACGCGATGCCATCCTGAATGAAATTAACGCTTTTCTTGAGTAGGGGAGAAAGCTGTCTGGAGACCATCATGAACTTGAAAAAGATTTTCCTAGTGCCGATTATGTTTACGCTTGCTTTGAGCCTTACCCAAATAGTTCCTGCCAGCGCTGGAGCAGGGGATTGTTTTTATACCCCTCCTGATACTGTAACCTGCACCACAGGTGGAAGTGGGAATAATGGTGAAGGCGGAGAAGGTGGAAATGGTGGCTCGGGCGGTGAGGAAACCGAGCCTTGTACAGAAGTAGCCTTAGCTGATTTTTCGAATATTCTGATCCCTGCCAGTTATTTTTCAATGATTGGTGGTTCAGCCCCTCCCGGTAGCTGTATCCCTGCAAGTGGACTTGTGGATACTTGCTCGGGCAATATTTTTGCAGCCTATACTTCCGGACTGCCTACTGATTGCCCAACCGAATATACCCCGCCACCAAATCCATGTATAACAGAATTGATCGTTACGTCTGGCGGGGTAATCTGTGGCACCGCCTGGGATTGGCATCTCACAGCCAGTGTGAGCTTACCTGTGATTTCTTTGGATGCACGCCCCTATCCAGCAACCTTGGTTCGTTGGGAAGATACAGCGATCCGTCTTGGCGCATTGCCTACAAATACAGGGACAGGGCGACTGGATTATGCAGCATTAGGTGGCGGCAGTCCTGGAAACCCTGCTCCAGGGGATTGGCGTGATATTCGCCTGACCCTGACCTTCCGCCCAGCACAAAGTACAGCGAGCGTGTCCTTACCGCATATTGGCGAATTTAATTTACCTCTTGCTGGCAGTACAGGCAACCCCATGCTTTTCCATTGGGACTTACCCTCTCACCCTGAGGCGGGAGGCGGTCCTCTTGCAGGTAGTGTTGGCTTGGATGAATTACCCGCAGATTTCCCCCTCTTTGAAGGCACAGCAAGAGCGCCTTATAGGCTCTATTGGGAGTTGCGCTATCTGGAATGGGCAAGCCATTGTGAAGAGGGGGGTGGCGGTGCGCTTAGTTGTGGACGCGATGAATATGGCAACTTCACGGGGCATCGAGAATGGGATTGGGAGGGGCGTTCCTCTGGTGGAGAGATTCCCCCATCTGCCGTGCGAGGTTTACCGGCTTCGATGATGGCTGATTTAGACCATAACGGTGCGCCGGATGCTTATTGGGATCGGCGGGTAGAAATTCGGCGAATGGATAATGCCAATCGGGTTGATAACCCACTTTGGGCACGTAGTTATTCCTGGGGCAGTATCTTTTATTGGGGTGTACGTGAAGGGCAGGGACAAATTGGCTGGCAAGAATAATTGCGCACGAAGCGACCACCCTTTGAAAAAGAGTATATACTCGCATTCTACGTCAATTAATCAAAAAACACAAAAAAACAACCTTTTCACCTGAAAACTCAAGGGTTTCGTCAAGTTTGGTTTTCACCCAATGGGTGAAAGAAAAAGCGATTGGATCAGCAAACTTTCACTCCCTCATTAGGTGTTAAAATTGAAATAAAAAAAGTAGCAACGGCGAAAAAGGACTTAATTGTGATCAATAAAATTGATTTTTCAGCCAAGAATATAACATCAAATGCAGGTATATTTCTTCTGTTCGAAAGTGCGAAGGCCAATGGAATATTCGGGCTCATTGAAAACGATCTTGTATTTGATAATAAATCAACCAACAAAATCAAGATGAACCATATTAAAACGATGCTCTGCGGCCACATTGTTGGAATTGATAAATTGGAACGGCTCAAACTTCTACAAGGTGATCCCCTGATCAACGAGTTTGATATTTCAGTCAAAGAACCTGAAACGGTATCACGGTTTTTAGGAAACTTCAGCTATAAAACAACCCATATGTTTAGAGAGATCAATTTCAAAGTCTTCAAAAAACTACTTTCTAAAAGTAAGCTAACATCCATCACAATCGATATTGACAGCAGTGTTGTCAACGTAGAAGGCCATCAAGAAGGAACGGCAAAAGGATACAATCCAAAAAGGATTGGCAACCCTTGTTACAACATACAGTTTGCTTTCTGTGATGAATTAAAGGCCTATATCACTGGATTTGTGAGAAGTGGCAACACTTATACTGCAAATGGCGCTGCTGAAATGATCAAAGAAATCGTTGCTCATATCAAATCGGATGATTTAGAAATCATGTTCCGAATGGACAGCGGATACTTTGATGAAAATATTATCGAAACAATAGAATCCGCCGGTTGTAAATATTTGATAAAGGGAAAACAGTATCCAACCCTTGCTTCTCAAGTTACAGACCCCTCTGTTTTATTTGTTAAAGGTGAAGAAGGCAGGGAAACTGCTGAGCTTTTTACGAAACTGGACACCTGGGACAAAGATAGAAGATTTGTTGTATCTCGCGTATTGAAACCAGAGGAAGGCAGAGAACAACTGTCTTTCTTTGACGGCGACGAATACGAATACTTTTTCTTCGTAACCAATACTGAACTACCTTCAGAAAAAGTTGTCATTTCTCACGAAAAGCGCGGCAACTCTGAGAATTACATCAAGGAAGCTAAATACGATATGGCGGTTGGCCATCTTTTACTCAAATCGTTTTGGGCAAATGAGGCCGTGTTTCAGATGATGATGCTTTCATACAATCTGTTTTTACTGTTCAAATTTGATTCATTAAGCATTTCAGAATACCGACAGCAAATCAAGACATTCCGATTGAAGTATGTTTTTCTTGCTGCAAAAATTATCAAAACTGCAAGATATGTGGTGATGAAGCCTTCAGCTAAATATCCGTATAAAGATGTGTTTGAAAAATGCTTTTCCTAAATAGATAGGCCCGAATATCCCGGTAATGGCTTCAGTATTTAATGAGGCCTTTTTTACCATGCCAAATATTCTGCTTTACAATTGTTTTTAACTTCAAAGTTGAAAAATTAATAAATCTCACAAGAAAATTCTGGAAATTCATGGCTTGTTGGTGACGAAAAACGATAAAATATAGAATGTTATTAAATTTCCTCGCCAATTGGACGTAATTGATGGTGATTTTATTTTGACGTGGAATTCCGGTCATAGTAAGTTCTTAAAAGTAAAAAGCCATCAAATCCAATTGCCCGATGGGAAAATAATCCCCGATTGGCCCTGGGTAATTCTTCACGGTGCCGCACTCGTCCTCGCACAAAGAGAAGATGG
>JABIFG010000257.1 GCA_018650795.1 Fidelibacterota bacterium | reverse complement strand
ATAGGTCCCGGCAGCTACGGTGACGCTGTCTGCGTCAGATGAGAAATTGATCCCGGCCTGGATGGAACGAAAGGGATCATCGCTGGCACCGGTGGCGGTAGTATCGTTCCCGCTTTCGGTAATATACCAGGTGGGACCGTTGTAGCTGTTTAAATAAGGATAGGTGCCAATGTCTGCCCTGCTGCCGTCGCTATCAGTGGAATCCGGGTGGCCGCCGTTGATGAGTTGTGATGAAGCAAATAGATGGTAATCATCGTTTTCAGCATCCAGGAATCGGGGGTCTACATCAATGTTGCCGGGGCCCCAGGTGACGTTAGCTGAATCTCCAACTAATACACCCTCGGAATACAACGAATCTATTCCACCTGGTACATTTGAATACATTATTTTGGCAGAAACTGAAGCACTGTGTATAGATAATCTATCATCGAAGGTTGAATGAATGACCTTTACATTTGCCCCGTACTCAATTTCCAACAAATAACCAGTGCCAATATTATTATTTACAAAAGTCGTTTTATTTACTACAACTGTATCACTGCTAGGATTAGTACTTTCAATCCTTAAAACATTTCTCCCATCGAGTAAAGTATTATTGGTAATGAGTACATTTTCTAGATCTGGTGCGCCACCACTAATAAAACCGGCTCCAGCTTCGAAAGTAGTTGTATTATTCCTGATAATCGTATTTGATATTTTACCTGATGATGTGAGATAGTAAAAACCAGCGCCAATAACCGCTGTGGAATTCTGTATAATAATGGAATCTAAATTCACAACATCACTTGTATTATTTGTTGCAACATAGATTGCGCCGCCTCGGATGGGTTCTACTTCATCATTCGTCGGTGTACCACTGCCATTTGTCAGGGTAAAATTCTTAATTAAAATATTTGTTTCAGAGTTATCGATTCTAACCACACTTCCATTCTGGTCCCCATCAATAATCGTCGTCTCCCGGTTTTCCCCAACAACCTTTATATTCCGCCCTCGGAAGTTGATATTCTCCACATAGGTCCCTGCCACCACGGTAACACTGTCATCATCTGATGAAAAATTGATCCCAGATTGTATAGATCGGAATGGGTCATCGCTGGCGCCGGTGGCGGTAGTATCATTTCCGCTTTCGGCAATGTGCCAGGTAGGGCCACTGTAGCTGTTTAAATACGGAAAAGCGCCCATGTCTGCCCTGCTGCCGTCGCTATCTAATGAATCCGGATGGCCGCCGTTGATGAGCTGGGAAGAAGCCAGTAGATGGTAGTCACCATTGGCGGTATCCACAAACATGGGATCAACATCGATGTTGCCGGAACCCCAGTTGACAATCCCCAGCTCATCTGTGGTAACACTGTTTTGGCCGCCCTGTATATCAGAATAAGCTACAGTTAATGTGTCGCTTCCATTGTCAGCATTATCCAAATAAATCTCCTGCGTATCATCTCCCCATAGAATAGAGTTCACTATATTTACATGGTTATTCCGGCTGCAATAAATGGCGCTTCCGCTACCGTTTTGAGTGTTTCCAGTTATTTGGGAGTTTAGCAGCAACACAGTGGACCCATCAAATGAAGTGATGCCGCCACCCCTACCATCATTAGTGGTGCTGTTGCCAATAATTTTTGATTGGGTTATAACAGCAGATGAAAGATTATTAAGAACCAGTCCTCCATCTCCCGTGTTCTCGGAAATCTCAACTCCGTTCAACATTACGTTGGCATGATTGGCGCTAATCCCGCCGTTCGAGTTGGATTTGATTTGCCCATTGATAAATGATACATTGTTAGGATCAGAATTGACTCCTTCTATGATTAAACCGCCCCCAAAATTATTGGATATAGTTACATTCCTAAAAATCGGATTAGCGCTTTCCCCAATATAAACACCTTCTTCTTCATGCCCATCAATGGTAACATTCTCTATTAATGGCGTTTGAGAATAGTGAAGCTCTATACCCTTCGCAGCCCAGTAACCATTCATAATACGGGAATTTTTTAATGTGAACGACGGGCCGAAACTGGTAACCGATGCATTATTGTTTTGCTTGAAAAGCAGGTTTTCTAAAATTGGTCCTGGACCACTGCCGCCTCCCATAAGAATACCACCATCACTTCCTTCACTTCCTGATCCCTTTTGAATCGTAAAATTCTTTATTAGAGTCGTTGAGTTTTGCCCATCATTGAGATCTATAACTGGACCATATTGATCTGGATTTGGAGGGGCACCAAGACCACCATCAATTATCGTATTTGATGAGTCATCCCCTACCAATTGCAGATTTTTTTCTCCAAACGTCAAACGCTCATAATAGGTCCCGGCAGCTACGGTGACGCTGTCTGCGTCAGATGAGAAATTGATCCCGGCCTGGATGGAACGAAAGGGATCATCGCTGGCACCGGTGGCGGTAGTATCGTTCCCGCTTTCGGTAATATACCAGGTGGGACCGTT
>JABIFG010000256.1 GCA_018650795.1 Fidelibacterota bacterium | reverse complement strand
GCTCGACCACTACATTAATGATCGAGAGTTTGACTACCCAGAGGGTGACTTCATCAACCTTGAGTTCAAGGCCAAGGACTTTGTAATCCAAGCCCTGCGGGAGACCCCACTCTCCCACAATCAGGGCATTCGTCCGTTTGAAGATGACTGGGTGATTGTGAGTTGCCGGATCAAAGAGACACAACAGCTACGGTGGTGGTTATTGGGGTTTGGGGCTCAGGTGGAGGTATTGCAACCTCGCCATTTGAGAGCATGGTTCAAAGAGCAAACCAAGGAGATGAAAGCACTCTATCAATGATAGTGAGCCACACAGAGTCCAAACAAAATAACCTCTATATAACCTCTTCCCCTAAAGCTTCATACTGCCTCAATACATCATGTACCACCTCAGCAACCTGAAGTGCCAAATAAGGGGGCACAGCATTTCCTACTTGCACGTACTGCTCCGTCCTATTTCCCATAAAGATATAGTTATCAGGAAAAGTTTGCAGCCTAGCTGCTTCACGTACAGTTAAACTTCTACACTGTGCTGGATCAGGATGGATGAAGTAGTGCCCATCTTTCGATATGTGACTAGTCACAGTTGTTGACGGCTGGCCAGCCAGCTGCACTCTGAATCGGTCAGAAAATTTCCCGCTATTCCAATTTTTATGCTTTGGCGCAAGGCACTTTGGAAAGTTAGATGCCTTTGGTGAAACTTTATGCAATTTTCCATACGTTGAAACAAACAGGTACCTTTGAAGGTCTTTCTCAATATGCCCTCTTGTTTCATGATTAAGAGCTACTTTCAGGTCATCATCTAACAACCAACTTGAGAGACCTTCTGGGATCATCACTTCTGCTTTCTCTCTGCTGACCCGCAACGACCCTGGCTGCAGCACACCTCTTGTTGTAGCATGAGATGCTCGCCTATTCTGAATCACAGCAACATCATCTTTGTAACCATTCTTTTCGAGACATTTCATCAAGCTTGATTCACAACGCGTAACCGCATCAACCCACCGGCCATCACTATCTCCTCCCTTGGAAAGCTTGCTACGCAACTCAGGGAGCCCTATCAGCACTTGACCTGCAGCAACCTCTTCGGATGGCAGCAATACACCTGGTTTTATTCCAGAGCTCACTAGGTCTTCTCTAATGCCTAACAGAATTACTCGATGCCTGCGCTGTGGTACACCATACTGCTCTGACTTGATAAGAAATTCTCTACCATCAACGGCATCTGGGTCATCCCCACTTTTAAAATGAGCATCGCCAATCAAGGAGTAGATATGATACTTCCGGCCTTCACAAAGCTTCATGCTCTCATGAGGTGACACGAGATCTTTCAGTATCATTGGAAAAACCCTCTTTCCATTTACCTTCGATGAAAGAATCCCCCTAACATTCTCCATTACAAATACTGCTGGCTGCGTCAAAGCAACAATTTTCAAATATTCCTTATAAAGGAAGTGCCTGTTATCCTTAGCTGCATCATAACGCCAGTTACTCTGATTCCTTACCCTCCCAACCAAAGAGTATGCCTGACAGGGTGGCCCTCCAATAAGAACTGAATTCTCATGAAGATCTTCAGCAGATAGCAGCTCAAGGATATCGTCTTCAAGCTCCTTATCTGCTTGTTGATCATCTCCCAGCTCATGCAGCCTAGCATGCTTTCCAGCATCCTCCAGAGCTTGTCTCTCCTCATTGTTCCGTGGAACATAATCACCCAGCCCTTGATTCAACCACTGATACCAGCCATCTAGACCTATTCCTCTTGCTAAAAGAAGCCGGTAGAACCCCCTCATCAAAAGCGTTTCTCTTGCAGATTTTTCCTTCTCAACAGAAACTATTAGCCTATAGCCATCTTGGCCATTCATGGGTGCTTTTGTTCCGAACGAGCTGAACCCCTCACTCAAACCGCCGGGGCCCGCAAAAAGATCAATAACTGGAAATTGCATGTTTCCAGGATGCCAGCAACCAGTTCAAAAGTAAAGAAATGGTCAATATCGTAGATAAAAAAAACACGTTCCAGTTTTCAATAGAGCGGTCAGTCACATCGAGATCGAGAGATATCTCTACACTCCTAAAGGTTTGAGCTCAAGAATCTGATCCCCCAAACCCGCATATTTCATTGAAGAAATCTGATCCCAGCACTCTTTCTTCTTAGCCCACTCTGAAATCATTTTCCCTTCAGCAGTTTCATGCAAATGCTGATCAACCTCTTTTGCCAAGTACAACATGTAACTGGCCAACTCTTCAGAAACCCCCTGCTTTTTCCATATCTGCATAAGATCAAGCCTACCACCGCCTAGCAATGACAAGATTGAAACTGTGTAGGCTGCAATGTTTGCCTTGAAAGCTGGAAATTCTGGCCTAATGATCTTCTGAGCTGCCTTGAATATAATTGCCTGCGCAATCATCTCCTTGAAATCGTCGGTTTCTGGAAGTTCTTTTTGCTCCCCACCTTCAGGCGCAACCATAGCCATGAAAGCTGCAAAGTTCTTCTGCCCTCCCAAACTGACCAAATCCGGTCGCTGCTTCCATGCACAAATAAACTTCGCGAGATCTGTCTTTATAATCTTTCTGAACGGTGGAATCTCAGCCTTCTTCTTCTTGATACCTGCCGGTGTTCTACCTTCACGCTCTAGCATAACCTTATAGCTTCCTGCAGAGCGTTCATAGAACCAGCGCCCATAACCATCAGGACAAAATGTGGTCATGGCGAGCTTCTCTACAGCCACGTGATAAGGATTATTTGAAGAGAGATCTGACACACTGACCTGTGTCTGACTATTCGAAAATCGTGATATATCTGATATCAGGGCCTCTTCCTGTGCAGGGTCAGATTCTTTAAGAACAATTACCTTTGCGGGAACTCGGACCTTCTTGAGATCAATCGCTGGAAATTTCTTCTTGGTAAAGAACATTGATGCAGTGGTCTGCCCTCCATTGACTATTTGCATCCCCTTCAGCCATGTAATCCCAGGAGTTCCATCAGAAGACCGTCCGAGTCGCGCTTCATCAGCAACAATAACAATTCCATTGTTATATGCCATAAATCGCTCCGGCTGTTCTCTTAATGTCTGACTAATCCCTTTATTCACTTTCCTCGTTAAACTAAGAAATGAACGCACATTGGCTTCGAGAATCCTTGTCCCATACTTATCATACAAAAACCGAAGAACATCGCCTGGAACAGCAGTCATCGCATAATCATATTCTTCCATCTCATTAGGCACCCAAACACATGGCAATGGTCCACCTGATACTTCTTCAAAATTTACAACCAATTCATCTCTAGGCTTGCCTTCCTGCCAATGGTTAAACAACCTAACTATATCCATTACCTCAAGCTTTACGGTCTTCCCCTCGATAGCCCTTGATTTGAAATTCCTGTCTCGCGCCTGCCCATCAGTTAGAATAAATATTCTGATTTGATCAATGTGAGCATATCCGTCATGGATTATCTGAACCAGCTCATATGCCTCACTAGACTTATCCATTTTTTGCAGCAGCTTCCCCTCAACACATTGTGTGAGAAAATTGGAGCAGTTCTTGGCCGCTCGTGTTGTATCCGTTTTAGAAACATTCTCAAGCTCATCAACATTCTTGTAGAGACTAACGTACAAATCAAGCTGATCCGCATCCTCAGACAGCGCATACCCACTTAGATTTAACCCTCTTGCCTGATAATGGCATACAACCGGATCCTCAAAAGTAATTCCAAACTCTGACATGTGCTGAGAAACCACATCAGTGAATACTGACTCATGGAAGGCAATTTCCCCTCCAGCCTGCCCCAGCCTCTTGTTAACCTCTTCCCTGATTTCACGCTGTGTTTGCTTTAGGAACTCATCAATCTCCATTTGACACTCCATTTAGCACAGCAAGTATTTCTCCAACATCGCTGCTAAAAGGCACAATACGATCAAGCTCAATCTCATACTTCGCACCATGTATTCCTTCAGGCACATTTCCTGCAGTTAACTTTGGAAAGTTTTCATCAACCATCCAAAACTTGTAATCAATCAAGACCAGCTTCCTATTGTATTGATCCTTATGCTCATCAGCATAACCAACCTGCAACAGACGATTTTTGAAATGCAGCAATGCCATCTGATCAAGACTAAAACGACCAATAATTCTATCAACCAGCATAGGAAGAGACACCCCGTCCTCACCCCTAGAAAAACGGCACCCACAAAGAAACAATGGATTCCTTACAGAGTCATCCAGTTGATCAAGTGATTGAATCCTAGCCACATGACCGCCTGCAGAAAGAGTGCTTTTTACCTCAACAGCCCCAAACCCCAACTCGAAGTCCTGCAAGCCATCATCTGGCCCAACCCAACTATCAACGGCACCAAACAAATCAACCCCTGCATCCAGCAGCGCCTCCAAGCAAAAAAGCTCACCAAAAAGGCCTAGTTCAGCTTCTGGACCAAGCCCTTCTAGGCCACTTTTCATAAACAGTTGCCATGCCCTAATCCTTCCCAAAAAAAGCTGAAACAGCCTCCCTTCATCACTACGCGGACTCTCTGACAAAGTAAAGATAATATCCGCCACCACCATTGAAAACAGCTCAATATCCCCTTCTGACTGACGAACCAAGGCAACCCAACAACCATCTGCTTCATCTAGCTCTGCAGTCTGCACTCGGAATCCACCTCCTTGAGGCAACATAGATGGGTTAAAGGAATTAAATTTACTGAAACCAACAAGTAAAGCTTCCGAATTCTCTGGAAAAGATCTCCCTGCAAAAATTTTCACTTCACCATGAGTTGTAACTGGAATATAGCGCCATCCAGAATCTTGCTCCTCATGAGAAAGAGCATTCCATGCAACATTGAATTCGTTATTACTCAGATGCGCCATACTCTTGCTCCCACATTACATTATTGACCTTGTACTCGACTTTCACTGAAGCAGAGCTACCTGGGAAGCTGATTCCAAATGCGACAATTGGTGGGCATCCGTCATCAAGATTTTCTCCAATTTCCACAGGATCAAGCAAATAAATCAACAACAACCCTTTTTCTGGAGACGGTGCTACACCAGCCGAACCAAAACCACGAACATGCCTCATCATTCTGCCACTAGGGTTGATTGGCTCTTTGCCATTTTTCTCATTTTTTTCTTGCCAACTGTTCAGTGTAGCCTCTAAAGCTGCAGACCATTCTTGGTCATTGAGATTAATCCCTTCATCTTTTGGCGACAAAAGCCTTCCGATAGAGTATCTATCAGAAGCATGACCCCGTCTTTTACGCTTCATCAGCCGAACGTTAAAGCCATTAATCCCAAAAGTTTGATCTTTCCCACCACCAATCACCGCCACAGTCCATGTAGTCAATTCATTCTGTTCAGTCATTTTAGAAATAAACTCAGAAATCATCCTATTGTTTACCTTGTATGCTTTTGGGTGCGTTTCATAATCATCCAAAAATCCGATCACTTTATCTGAAGAAATATTTTCCCACAGAACGCCATTCCAAGATTGAGAAACACCATTATCTCGAGACTGAGGAGGTATTTCTGTGGGTGCACCAATAGCCCCAACAAAATCAGAAAACACATTTAGGTTATTAGTGAGTTTTTCTTTCTCACTAAACAGCGACACTGTTTCAACAACATTGCCACTAAATGACAAGAAAAGAGATTTTGCAGCACGCATTTTCAACCTTGATGTCACCATCAAGGTTGGATGAGACTGAACCTTCAACCCATAGTCTCTAGGAGTACCACCACTCCCAACCATGATATCAAACTCCTCTCTCAGCTCTTCCGATGCATCAGCAATATGCTCAAACCACTCGACCAGCTCATCTGTTGTATACAGGCGACAGAGATCCAGATACCCCGGCCTGTATCCAAACCATCTACCCATCTGCATTAGAGTGTCATACATTTTTGATGCTCTCAAGAAATAGCTTGTACACAAGCCCTCTAACGTCAGCCCCCTTGCCAGCTTGTCACCTCCAATTGCAATCACTTTCAGACCAGAGGCACTATCCGCATAATCCAGCACATCTTTTGCGGTCCCGTTGATCATTCGAACACTTATTTGATCAATCACATCAAACAACACTTTCTCAACACTTTGCCATTCATTTATTTCACCTAAGTGATCATCACGCCGGGCAATTTCCATGCTTACCGGAACAAAGTCAGACTCATACAAATTTTTCAATCTAAATAATACTGAGTCATGCTGTATCTTTCTACTCAGCTGCCTCCTTACGTTGTTCACATACCACTCAACATTCTGATAAACGTAATTCTGAACAGCATTAAAGCGAGTCACATGGACAAGCATTGAGCTATGCTTGCTCCCTTGGCCACGAACCTCCCTAACAGCACAAGCAAGGAAAAAAGCATCAACTGCCTCACATAGCGATGGAGGTAACGCGGATTCTGAATCATAATCAGGGACATGTGCACTCTTATGTCGTTGCGGCATCCAGCCTCCCTTACCATCCTCTGAACAGTGATCATCAACTATTCTGATCAGTGGCATACCACCATTTCTTCCTTCCGGCGTTGATGTACCAAAAACACGGCTTGGCCCAACATAATTATTTGGTGCTCCAAGATTAACAATGAAAGCTGCAGGAAATAGGTCAGCCCCTTCATTTTCAGTCTTTCCATGCTCATGAATAAAAATATTTGCAAAAGGAGTAGCCGTATATCCAACATATGCCTTTCTACTGAAAGTATGAAGTATCTTTCTTATTAATGAATTGATTGCAGTTGGCTGGTGCTCCATATCAGGATCACCATCAGTACCTATAATATTTTCCCCAGTATCAACCGAAGCATTATCAGCCTCATCATCAATTATAAGCAAAGGACGTTTTGAAACTAGCTTCCTACCACTTCCAGGGTCTTGATAATCAGCAACATGATTAAGAAGCCATTTATGCAGCGCCGTCAAAACAGATTTATTTTTTTTCACCACAAACAACCAAGGCCGTTCTTCAGGAGTAATACCCATCTGATTCGCCACTCTTGCGCTGAAATCACCCTTTTCAGATCTATTAGTGACAAACTGAGGGGAAATTGATGGATCAGAATCAATTTTCCCTACACCAATAATTTTATGACTACTTCTTTCTTCAAATGGACTAGTTTCATACCCAAGAAAACCTTCATCCAGCCTCATTTGTGTCTGAGAACGAAGATTGTTATGCATTCCTGCCAAAACAATAATGATCTTATAACCCGCATCTGCAGCCTTACAAATCAGCCCTGTGTAGTTCCCTGTTTTTCCTGATTGGACATGCCCAACAACCAACCCCCTTCTGTCCCATGCACCAGCACGCTTTGGATCCTCCAATTGACCTAGTATATAATCAGTCGATTTATCAATCCCCTCCAGCGCTTCCCATGGAAGGTTGTCCTCTTGCCACTGCTGGTATCTCCTCCAATACCTCCAATCACGTTTCAGCTCAGGAATCAGCCAAGGCTCATGGCCACTCGCATCTGATAATAAGGTAGTTGCTCCAACCTGAACACTAAACCGTCTAATCAGCTCCTCAACAATCCAATCACGGTCTATTGTTGTGGCCCACTCTGGGTTAAGCGGCAACACTGTATCAATCTTTTCCTCAATCAACGCTGGCGTAATCACCAGCTGGGATGATTCAGAAAGTAGCAGCTTCTGAACAATCCCCATCACTGTATCTTTGCTCACGATATATCCTCATCTAAATCATCAGGTAACTGATCAATCAATTGGTGATAGTTATGAAAAGGTTCAGTTATTTTCAACTTCACCTTGGCATCAACTGGTGACAGTTGATTTCTAAAAACAAAATATTTATACATCTGCAATAAAACTGCTCGCACTTCATCTACCGGAACTTTGTCAAATCCTGTACGTGGAGTATCTTTTTCTTCTGCCGTATCCAACCATATTTTCTGAACAGGCACTGTTTCTTCAAGAACACGCAACATCGCCTCAATTTGAGCCCGCAAATGACCAGCCTGATCCAGAACTGCATTCACGGAAGGATGTTTGTGATCAATTCTGTAGCGAACTCCGTGCTTTCCCTTTTCCGGTTTCCATGCCTGCACAATCTCTTCGCCAGTATAAGATCTTTGCACACGCCCTCTATATGCAAAAGCGTTTCTAGCTCGCATTCTGGTAGCCTCTGCAAGTTGACCTAGCCACGGACGCAGATTGACTGGAGGTCTTGCTCGAGATTTTCTAATGTCGATCTTCCATTCACTATCTACAGAATTAGGAATATCTATTCGTATTCTTGCCAACCTGTGTGCCTCATCCTTTATCCAAGCACGACCTGACCCAAGCCCAAGCCAGCTTCCAGCCAACAACAACCTCTTGTTCCTATATACATAGAAACCCTGTTGCGCAGTCCAGCCCTCAGGACCTTGGGCCTCCTCAAAATCCCTTACCGACAGCATATCCTTATGTGGAAGTACATGGCACTCAACTTCCACACCTGGCATGGTTGGAGCAGGTGATACCGGAGAGTGCCAAGGTTTAGATGGGTTCCCTGTCAAAAACGGATCCCATGGCTTAAGCCTTTGGCCATTAATTAGAATTGAAAATGGTCGTGATCTATTTTCCAAAAATCTGTGGAACACCATCGACAAGTGGCGCTCTACAACATCAATAAGATCTAAGAAATTTTCCACGGAGAAGCTCCCAGTTATGATCCTGTCCAGCTTCTCCCAAAGAACGATTGTCCCATTATTCTTATTCTCTATATCTTCTATAAATTGTTCTGATCCAGCTTCAGCGCCTTCAAGCATGTACCAGCCATCGCCTTCGCTTTTCGACAAAACATCAAGGTCCCACCGTAAACAATGGGCAGCATTGTTCCTCATTGAGGCAACAGTCAACCTTCTACATTGAGAAAATGACGCTGTTTTCAAGCCAAGTCCAAATCTACCCAAATCATTCTCATCTCTTGCATCTAAGGGATTCACGTCCCCCAACCGCATGGCATGATCTAGTTCCTCCTCATTCATCCCGCACCCATCATCTAGAATGGAAATTCTGCTGTTCTCCCCTTTCCAGTGGAAATTGACAGATACTGTACTTGCACAAGCAGAAATGCTGTTGTCGATAATATCTGCAATTGCAGTTGATGTGCTGTAGCCAAGACCACGAAGTGCCTCAACCATTGCTGATGCTTTCGGCGGCGCATGCCGTCGACCTCTAGACATGTGGTCTAAAAAACTCATCTTTCCCGCCCTTTATGACCAGTTAAATCAATACAACAATGCAAGCCTCTCCCCCCTTTCTCCAAAACTCAGCTTGCCCAAGGCCTTGGACTCTATCTGCCTTATACGCTCTCTCGTTACTCCAAAAGACTGCCCAACCTCCTCCAAGGTTTTTGGCTCCTCTCCTATAAGACCAAACCTAGCCTGCACAACCCCTTTTTCCCTTTCAGTAAGGTGCCCTAATTCTTTGTAAATAGAAGATGATATCTGCTCTGTCTGTAAAATTTTGAAAGGATACGGATTAGAAATTGGATTCTCATCAGAAGATTCCCACATTTTTATTTCACATTCATCCTCACAACTTACCATTGTGGTAGCCATAAGCTCCCTGAATTTCCTTAACTCTTCTCTGCTCATCTCAACCATATCAGCCAGCTGGTTATTACTCATTTGCCCACCCATACCTTCCATGGCCACTTCTGCCTTCCTTATTTTTTCAATACTCCCCACAACATAAACAGGCCATCGTATAGTCCTCTCTTGCTCAGCTACTCCTCTCGTTATTGACTGCCTGATCCACCAAACAGCATAGGTCGAGAACTTGAACCCCCTTCTGTAATCAAATTTTTCAACAGCCTTCATTAACCCTAAGTTGCCCTCCTGTATCAAGTCATGGAAACTCAAGCTGCTGAACTGATATCTCTTTGCAACAGAAACAACCAGCCTGAGATTGGCAAGAATCATCTTCTCTCTAGCTGACTCATAAATCTTTATTTTCTCAGACACTCTTTTTTGCATATCATCACAGCAAGTTAGTGCCACGTCTAGGGCACGCAGCAATGGAATCGATGGCCTCGGTATATGAGCACTGTTGTAATCCTTAGAGTTACCTTTCTTAACTGCACATACCAAATCTGAAAACCTTATCTGTCGATCATCGCTTTTATCATAATGTTCATCATCATGAAATTTTTCATCGACAGACATCATAATTCCTTCAAGAATTTCATAGTCAACTTCCAACAAGACTTTAATCAGTGAAATCAATGAACTATCCATACCTTGTCCAAACCTTTCCTCAAGTCTCTTATCTATCAACTCAAAATGACCCATATCTAAAAAATAGGCTTGGACAGGATTAAAGATTTTATTGATGCCCTGTTCAAGCATCAAAAGCAATTGATCTGGTAACTTATCATTTACGTCCAACATATCAGCGCCTTCATACCATTGAATTGAATCATCAACCTCAACAACACCTTCTTCTTTTAGGAAAAAAACAATTAATTCAACTACTTCACTGACGTCGACAAGCAAACCTGAAGAACATAATTCTTCTATCTCTTTGCTTCTGTACCACCCCTTAGAAATCGCACGAATGACATACTCCGCTATTAACTCCCTGCCTGGAAATGCAACCCCATGCTCTGCCGGCTTTTCAGGGAGAGTAAACTCAATCACATCCCATGCCATGTCCGTATCAACAATGATATGCTGGGTAACACGCAGCTGCACCGAGCAAATGTCTTCCTTGCATTCATCATCGTTGTCAGGTTCCAAAAATTCCTCTTCAACTTCCCACCCATACGCCCCATCATCTTGGCCAGTACTTTCATCAATCAACTCAAGCGAATCAGTAGCATTTTCTTCCAAGCTGATTAACTTGTTTTGTTCTCTTTCACGAAGACAGCGCTCAAGTAGGTCAACCACATCACTCTGCTCATTTTTTAGTGCTATGGATAATGCCGTGTCACCTTCTGGAGTTTGCTCATCAAAGCCTGCCCCTGCTTCAACCAAGAGCTCACAGACCGCATACTTTCCCCATCCTGATGCAAGCATTAAGGGCGTACGCCCTTTAGCATCTCTACCGTGCAAGCTTGCTTCATCCTTTATCATTAGGGCAACAGAGCGCCGCATACCACTTCTGATGGCAAGCTTTAATAGTGAACTAATCTTTCCTTGATCTGACATTCTCATACATTTTTTTCAGGTAGATCAATCATGCCAGAGCAGCCCATCAATTAGTATTTATTACAGCAATGTAATGTTTTTAACATTATCTAACGAACCACCTTAACAACAATAACCGACATGGAGCGTCGCGCTTGGAAGCATCTTATCGAAGATACCTGTTCAATATATGTGTACAACACTACAAGTAGTATTTTTCACAACCTACAAAGCGGCTTTGCAATGAGCTCAACACCCACTCCACCATTCATATCTACATGTTTCTATTGAATAAAATTTGACAATTCATTGTAAATCAGTATAATATAT
>JABIFG010000255.1 GCA_018650795.1 Fidelibacterota bacterium | reverse complement strand
TCACTGAAAGAACCATTGGTTTGGAGAAAAACATTTCTCTCACCCGATTCTTTTTATCGTTGATCAGGAAAAATCGAAATCCATCACTGGTATTCATTTTTATACTACTTTTCCTTCCGATCATTTTACCGCTTTCTGTTCCTATCCTGTTTGACTGCGAAGTATACTCCGTAGTGCAATTGATAACAAGGATTTTTGAGTCAATTTAATTGTGCAGAAGTCATTTCACTCGGGGTGAAAATATCCTCTTTAGCCCTTGTCCGCTGCGCTCTCTTCACTCTCTGCAACTTCAGCATGCTCGGCTTGAGTTTCTTTCTCCTTGATCTCTAAATCTAAAGCCTTTATGGATTTAACGAGTGTCACATAGTTCTCATGTTCATCAAGTTTCTTTAATTTTTTCTCTTCACCCAAATTGAGAACCAATTCACCCAATTCAGCAAGATTTTTTGTCCGGCTGCGATTTAATTGATGAATATCCAATTTGATTTTACCAAGCTTGGTGAGTTCTTCGGCTTTTTCAGTAGCGATCTTTCCATATTCTTCAGCCTTATCCAGCGCAGCTGAGCCAAAATCACGTAAACCCTTAATCATATCGTTCATCATTTTTGAGCCACGATCTGACTTAATTTCTTCCTGTTCAGGTTGTTTTTCTTCTTCGGTCATCTTGATACCTCTAAAGTTTTATCAGGGACAGATGGACAGCGACTATGTCCCCTCTTGGCAATAATATTAAAAACTGTCACCCAAGAAAATAGCACGACTTGATGGAAGAAATACTTTTTAATTTGTCAATGATTCCATCAGTTGGAGCAGAATCACACTTGATGAGTGACAATGCTGTGTCATTCTCAAGGCGACTTAATGAATATTCCGCAATATTGACACCACAATTTCCCAACAGGGTACCCACTTCACCAACAACCCCTGGAACATCAGCATTCAAAATCATGAGCAACGGGCCATCTAAGAGTACATCAATATGATAGTCATTTACTCGGATCAAGCGCTTACCACCATGTTGGTCTATATATCCCAGTAGCTCCCAATTGGCTCCATCTGCCGACTCTACCTTAACGGCCACCACATTCTGAACCTGACTAACATGTGGGTCCGAAAGGGTACTTAATGAGATGCCACGAGACTCAGCAACTGATTTACCGTTAATGAGATTAATGATTCCATCAAAACGATCCTTCATTATCCCTTCAAATGCTGAATAGAGTAAGGGCGTGATATGCTCAGGATCGCCATTATAGCTAAGTCGAATAGATTTTATGCCTGCTTTGTGAAGTGGGTGTTGTAAACTTCCCAGCTTATACGCTAATTCTAGTGAGTCGCCCATTGTTTTCAGTATACTCATATCTGCAATGGGAAGATTGATGGTATTACTCAAGCGATTATCAATGAGATAATCTTTCAACTGAGTGGCAACTTGAACTGCAACATTCTCTCCAGCTTCACGCGTGCTAGCTCCCAAATGGGGTGTAAGCACGATATTGCTGGCCCCCACAAGTGGATTACCCACTGCGGGCTCACTGGTATACACATCTACTGCTGCACCGGCAATTATTCCGCTGTCCAGTGCATGGGCCAGGTCAGACTCATTGACCAATCCCCCCCTGGCACAATTGATGAGCATGGCTGAGGTCTTCATTTTCTCAAGTTCAGGCGTACTAATCAGATTTAGTGTATCTTCAGTACGGGGTAAATGGAGTGATATCACATCAGACTGCAAGAGAGTATCCTCAAGACTTTGGACTTCAATATCTTTTACAACCAGCTGATCCTGAGAGACATAGGGATCATATCCGATCACCTTCATCTGCAAACCCAAAGCTCTTCGAGCGACTTCCTGGCCGATTCGCCCCAGACCTATTAGTCCAAGTGTCTTACCATTTAGCTCAGTCCCTACCAGCAGCTTACGATCCCATTTTCCGACCTTCATGGAGCTGTCGCCAGCAGGAATATTGCGAGCCAGTGACATCATTAAGGCAACGGTATGCTCGGCTGCTGAAATGGTGTTGCCCCCTGGAGTATTCATAACAACAACTCCGCTAGCAGTCGCAGCTTTGATATCGATATTGTCTACTCCAACACCAGCTCGGCCAATGGCTCTGAGAGAACTTGCCTTCGCAATTTCATCAGCTCCGATATTGGTGCCACTACGAATGATCCAACCCTCTACTTCGGGTAGAACTGCTGCCATTTTGTCAGCATCTTGATCCAATATTTCTATCACGTCCAGGCCGGCTGCCTCTAAGACTTCTTTCCCTGCTGGTGAGAGTGGATCAGTAATCAGAATTTTTTTAGTCATAGCGTTTCAATGACCCCATCCAGTACGTCAAGTACATCGTTAATATCTGCCATTTTCAGATCCCCCATATGCGCGAGTCGGAAAGTTTTGCCCTTCAGGTCACCATAGCCACCTGAGATAAGATAATTTTTTGATTTCATGGCATCAGCGAGAGCAAGAAGATCAATATTCGCGTCATTGTTGAAACAGGTCAGCGTATCTGATTCATAGCCTGGTTCAGCGAACAGACCAAATTTATCGCGACCCCAGTCCCTGACCCTGTCCGCCATTTCTCTATGTCGTGCGAAACGATTTTCTAATCCTTCAGCTTTAATCCGGTCCAATTGTACCGAAAGACCATAAAGATGCGGGATTGAAGGTGTAACGGGTGTTTCAGATTTCTCTCCGGCCTTATGCATTCTTACAAAATCAAAGTAAAACCCTTTTTGGGCATCTGGAATCGAATGGCTGCGTGCCAGAGCTCTGTCAGACAGCGATGTAATGGCAAAGCCAGGCGGTAGTGCCCAAGCTTTCTGCACACTGGCCAAAGCCATATCAACGCCCCACTCATCAATTTTGATTGGAGCTCCCATCATCCCGCTGACAGCATCCACCATGAGCAGGACATCGTCATAATTATTCACCACATCGGCGATTTCCTGCAGAGGATTCATAACTCCAGTAGAGGTTTCATTAAATACTATTGTCACCAGATCATAGTCGCCTTTAGACAAGACATCATTGACATGTTCAGCAGTGATTGCCTGGCCCCACTCAACTTCAAATACATCTTGATTGAGACCACAAGCCCTGGTGATGGCAGCCTGTTTTTTTGAAAAGGCACCACACACAAAATTTGCTACCTTTTTTTTACTGAGATTTCGGACTCCAGCCTCCATGAGACCGGTTGCCGAGCTTGTAGAAACCAAAACAGATTGTTCAGTATAGAGGCATTCCTTAATTCCAGACACAACTTTGGACTGCAGGTCCCGATAATCTGTTGTCCTATGTCCAATAGGATACTGCGCGAGAGCATCGAGCACATCCTGTTCCACATGTGTGGGTCCTGGAATAAACAATTTTGGCTTCATCGGTGACTAGTCCTCCAATTCTCTAAAAACAATACCTGTGGGTAGCTTGGGAAAGAAATAGGTACTCTTTTGCGGTAGACGCAAGTTGCGCCCCCCTATTTCGAATAAAATATTATTGTCAGGATAGTTCATAATCCATCCAACCTGACTACCTGTTCTCAAAGCTTCCCAGAAACCTTCAATATCTCTGTGGTATTCGATATAGCGATGGTGTTGCAAATCTTCATCTGTCAACTTCAAGATACGCTTAATGATGATCTCCTCGAGAGTGACGGTATCCACTTCTGCCAGGATCGGATCAGACAGACTATGACGCAGATCATTGAAAGCTTCATCTTTAAGCCGCAGGGCCATGGGTTCACCCTCTTCATTAGCCATAATCAGAGTGCGATGATCATGTGCCAATTCAAGATCCTCGATATCCATTTTTAGTATTTCAAAATAGTCGAATAGTTTGTCCTGGAGCATCTGGTAAGAGAAGTCAGGCAAGCCCCGAAAGGTGCGATGAGTAGGATAAACTTTTAGGCCTTTATCCTGAGCACATGAGAAATAACCCATGATGTAGTTTGCATCTATTTCAGAAAAAGTAGTTTCTGCCAGACGTTGTTTCTGGTACTGACTATGCGTTTCATAGCGATGATGCCCATCAGCGATAAAGACAGGTTTGTCTTCCATCATTTCCTGGACTTCTGCAATCACGTCTTCATCTTCAATCAAATAGCAAATATTTTCCACACCTGTGGCTTCATCTCTGCCATGCAGTTTGAGCACAGCTTTGGACAAGGATTCATCCAGTAACTCAATAACAGTATTTTCAGCATCTTGATAAGTAAAAAAGATTTGAGAAAAGTGGGTTTTGGTGACGGAGGTTAAGCGAAGTCTGTCTTTGATAGCCCCGGCATGTGTTTTTTCATGAGCTCGAACTGTATCTGCTCCATACGGAGCCAGCGGCATAAGTGCAATGAAGCCCTTCCGAATATGTTGCTCTCCGTCTGGACCAGTAAAAAATTGGTGTAGAAAAAAGAGCCCGGGCTGTTCACGTTTGCACAAAGATCCATCTTCATGCCACTTCTTCATCAGATCCCGGGTACCTTCATAAAATTCATCCTCAAAATAGTCACCCTCTTTTTCATCACCCACAATAAGACGAGCACTATTAAAACGTGAACGTGATAGAAAAAAGCGTCTTTCTTCAGGTGAAATTACATCGTAAGGAGGGGCTATTACTTCGGATAGATTCGGAAATTTTTCAGGGTTAAAGATCGTTCCGCAAAAGGGAATGATGGACATATTATCACCTCTATAGAATAAATACCGACAATATCGCGGAAAATTTAGACGCTCCCTGCGGGTTAACAATGAGGGATTCACGCATTCGCAAAATACTTAGCAATGTGGCGGAGGTTAATCGTACGGTATTATGCTTCGAGGGCCTCAGCAAGACACATCCGAGACTTGTCTCCCTGCCTGCCAAGCCGAGCCAGGATTGCGTAGGCTGGAGGCTCTCGAAGGGTTTATGCGCTATATATAATCCCCTGAACACTCGCACGACTAACCTCCACCGGTTTAATAGCTGAGATTGGACATTCACTTAAAATTTTGCTGCTGGGCTGAAAGCGAATCAACCTTGATGTGATCAAATCATTTCATCGCCCTGAGGTACTGGATATATTCACGCGATGAAAATTGTAGCCATTACTCCAAAAACACCAGCTGAAGCCATGGGCATTCAGGTAGGTGATGATTTGTTATCTATTAATGATCGCAACATATCTGATGAAATTGATTACACGTTTTATGCAGCTGATGAAGAACTCAAAATAAAAATATTGAGAGATGGCATCGCTCAAGAAATTAATATCATAAAAAGCCTGGATGAGGAACTTGGGATCATCGTTGAACCGATGAAAATAAGATCCTGTGCCAATAACTGTGTTTTCTGTTTTGCCCACCAGAACCCTCCAGGTGTGCGGGATGCTTTAAACTTCAAAGATGGTGATTTTCGATTCAGTTTTTTGCATGGTCACTATATCACCATGACAAACATGGGACCCAAACAACTTGAACGAGTGATTGAACAGCAACTCAGTCCCCTTTACATCAGTGTACATGTTACCGATCCAGAAACACGACGCAAAATGCTCCTGTACGGCAAAGATGATCGCCTCACTGAAAAACTTGAATATCTGACTTCTCACCGAATTCAGCTACATACTCAAATTGTACTCTGTCCAGGTTGGAATGACGGTGAAATATTACTCCAGACCATCAATGATCTCATCAAAATGGCTCCTGGTGTTCAATCCATATCGATTGTTCCAGTGGGTCTCACAAAGTATCGTGAAGGTGAGCCTGATTTGACTTCATATACACCTGAGACAGCCAGGAAGTTCATCGATTGGTTTGAGATTGAGCAGAAAAATTTTAAGGTACCTGGATTCGAGAATTTCGTACTCCTCAGTGATGAGTTCTTTATTTTGGCTGACATGCCCATCCCAGATGATAGCTACTACGGTGATTTCTCCATGGTGGAAAATGGTGTAGGACAATGCAGAGATTTTGCAAATCGATTTAAGGCCAGCATCCCTATGTTGCCTCCCACATTGAAAAAACCAACCCGTTTGGTTTTTGCTACAGGGATTCTTGGATATCCCTTCCTGAAGGAAACGATTACACCTACGCTTGATGAAATCGATAATCTGGACTATGAAATAGTACCAATTTTGAATGACTGGTTGGGCGCAGAGAGTGTCACCGTTACTGGACTGGTCTCAGCCAGAGATGTAGTCACCCAGCTAATGGAAAAAGTCAAAACGGATGCCGTGTATTTATCCTATCGCATGTTTAGTGAAGATGGGATTACTCTGGATGACCACACACGTGAAGATATTGAAAATAAACTGGGTGTACCTGTGTATATCCACCATGAAGATATGTTGGAGATACTAAGCCCATGGAGCTGAGATTACCTGTCGTCGCTATTGTAGGACGGCCAAATGTTGGAAAATCTACCCTATTCAATCGAATTGTGGGGAAACGCCTCTCAATAGTTCATGAGCAGGAAGGGGTCACGCGTGACCGCCTCGCTATGGAAACTGATTGGGCGGGGCATTCATTTTTCCTCGTAGATACTGGTGGATATATCCCCTCGAGTTCAGATGTTATCGATAAGGAAGTCCGCAAACAAGCCTTAACGGCTATTGATGAAGCAGATGTCATCATGCTCATGGTGGATAGTGTTGTGGGAATCACCTGGGAAGATGAAGAAATTGTTAAAAAAGCCAAGCGATCCAAAAAGCCACTGGTGCTACTGGCTAACAAGGCGGATAATGCCACAGTCGAAAACCAGGCTCATGTTTTTTACCAACTGGGAATTGGCGAGGTGTTTCCAGTAAGCGCTCTGAATGGTCGCAGTATTGGTGATGCACTTGATAAAGTTGTCTCAACATTTGGTGAGATTCAAATTGAAGAAACTATTGATGAGAATGTGATTCGTTTCGCTATTGTGGGCATGCCTAATGCAGGAAAATCAAGTCTGACAAATGCCCTGCTTGGTGTTGATCGGCAAATTGTCACAGATATTCCAGGTACAACTCGGGACTCTATTAATACTACTTTCAATTATTTTGAACAGTCCTATGAAATGATTGACACAGCCGGTTTACGACGTAAAGCCAAGGTTACTGATTCTATCGAATATTACAGTACGATTCGTACTCAACAGGCTATTAAAAGTGCCCATGTCGTCATCGTCCTGATAGATGCTGAGAAGGGTTTTGTTTCTCATGATGCCCGGGTCATGGAAGAAGTGCTGGCTGCCGGCAAGGGTCTCATTGTGGGGGTCAATAAGTGGGATCTTATTGAAAAAGAGACCAACACCATGCGAGATTTCAAACAAAATCTTATTGATGATATGTTTGAATTGAGACATTATCCGATTCAGTTCATCTCAACACTGGAGAGAAGACGAATATTTAAATTAGTGGATCTTGTCAAGCAGATTCATGAAGAACAACAAAAACGTATACAGACCAGACAGCTCAACTTGTTTCTTGAGGATGCGGTGGCGAGATTGCAACCTGCTTCGCCCCAGGGCAAAGAAATAAAATTGAACTATTGTTCACAAGTTGCCGTTGAACCTCCTGTGATAGTCATCTTTACAAATCATCCTGACCTCATTAAAACTGCTTATAAGCGGTATATCGAAAACCGTTTCCGTGAGCAATTTGGGTTTGAAGGTGTCCCCATTCGGATCGCATTCCGGAAAAAGTAGTCATGCGCTATCTTCTCACTAGCATCCTCCTGGTCACTGGTGCATGGGGGCAAACCAAGCTTGCACATAAATGCGGATTTACCATGATGCCCCACGCTGAAACACATATCACGCGGAGCGGAGATAGAGATATTCCAAATTTCGATGAGACCCTCCTTGATGAGTCCATTGTCAGTCCAGATGGTCACTTTAGAATTCATTTTACGCGGACGGGGGAAAATGCAGTCGCAAATACAGGAGTTTCAGGCACGCCAAGCTATGTCTATGAAGCAGCTCTGGCAGCAGATTCTGCTTACACTGTCATTGTGAACAATCTTGGGTTCCTCCCGCCCCTCCCTGATGATGGTATCGATGGAGATGAGTTGGATCTATATATAAGGGACTGGAACGGTTCTTACTATGGGATGACTTACTTTGGGAATTCTGCTCCTTCCATAACCTATCTGGTCATTGACAATGATTATGTTGAGAGTAGTTATGCCACAAAGGGACTGGACGCTCTCCGTGTCACCATTGCCCATGAATTTTTTCATATGGTCCAGTTGAGGTATGCTTACCCCTTTGAGCCTGTTTCCTCCAACGCTTACTGGTATGAAATTTCAAGTACCTGGATGGAAGAAAAGTGCTATCCCCAGGTTGACGATTATCATGCCTATGTCGCTGACAATTTCAGGCAGTCAAATTTTCCCAGCCTCAACGATGATAGATATGGATTCGCGTTCGCGTATGGACATGGTTTGTTCGGTCAAATCCTTGATATTGAATATGGGCAATCAGACGGAAAACATATCATGCTGGATATATGGGAAAATATATCTGATCGGGAAGCTACGGATAATTTAGAACTGGTATTGAGCTCATCATCGTGGAATTCAAGTTTAGCTGACGCTTTGGGAAAGTATGCACTCTATAATGTTTTTACAGGTTCCAGGGCTGTTAACAATATGTACTACCCAGACGCATCAGAGCTCAGTGAAGTAACGCTTCATGAATATGCATTGCCTCTGACCTACCCCATAGATTTCGATTTTTTCATGGATCCATTTGAAATATCATTTCGCAAGTTTACCATACCAAGTTACAGCGATTTTTACGTCATGGGTAATGAGCTAACTTCTGATCAGCGTGTCTTTTTAACCTATCATAGTTATGAGGATGGATCTTCACTCAAATCAGCAGTTGGTGATTATTGGACCCTCTGCGAAAACGTAAGCAGCGTGGATTACCTGATATTCCCCATGGTAAATGGTGATCGCGAAGACGATCTCATGTATAAACTCAGTTTTGAAGGAAACACCCTACCCCTGGAAAATGTTATCCAGACCCTCTGGCCAAATCCCAGTATCCTCAGTATAGCACTACCACAATTAAGCCTTATGCTTGCTAAACCTGGCAGGGTTGATCTGAAGATTTTCAACCTTCGTGGCCAACTGGTATATAGTGAAAGCAGGTTACGATCAGAGGGTGTAAAAATTATTAATTTGAATGTGCCTGAAGCCAGTCCGGCCGGTGTCTATTTTGTTCAGATCGAGACAGTTGATGCTGTGATGTCCAGAAAATTTACGGTATTGAAATGAGTGATATAAGCTGGGTCCAACCCATTGATAATTGTCAACATCAGACGAAGATAAAAGCATCAAGGTTTATTGCTGAAATATTTCCTCTTAAAACTGAGGAAGAAGTTCAGGTATTGCTCAGTGAGATAAAAAAGCGTGAGTATATAGCGAATCATCATTGTTTTGCCTGGCGCATCGGTGTTGGTGATGAGGAGGTCTGGCGGGTCAATGACGATGGTGAACCAGCGGGTACAGCAGGAAAACCTATTTACAATGTCTTAGTGGGGGCAAATCTGACCAATGTGTTAGCGGTAGTTACACGTTATTTTGGTGGTACCAAACTGGGCAAAGGTGGTTTGATGCGCGCTTATGGTGGGGTTGTTCAAGAAGCTTTACCACTCTTGAAGAAGCGCAAATTTGTACCCAGAGTCTCTTTAGAATGTCAGTGCGATTTTGAACATGCAAATTTGGTTTATCGATTGATTGAAACTTACGAGGCACAACTCCTTGATCAAGATTACGGCGAAAGTGTAACCATTCGCTTGAGAATTAAAAAAGACAAATCTGACGCATTTTCGTGGGATCTCCATGAACTTTCGCATGGACAGATCAAAGCTCACCCTTTCAATCCAGCCAAGACCAACTAATTCCCGGGGTAATGATATGGACGATAAGCTTCCAGCACTCTCTCTCCTGAATACAGATTCCCATGCTCACTGGATGGAACAGGCCTTCAGGGAGGCAGAAAAGGCTTTCGCCTACAAGGAAGTACCAGTTGGAGCTGTGGTTGTGCTGAATAACCAGATTATTGGTAAGGGTTATAATCAGCGTGAATCATTAAATGATCCCACAGCGCATGCTGAAATTCTAGCTATCACAGCAGCAGCTAATCACATCGAGGATTGGCGTTTGAAGGATGCAACGCTTTACGTGACTCTGGAGCCCTGCCCCATGTGCGCAGGAGCTATTTTAAATGCAAGGATTCCGAGGGTGGTATTTGGTGCGGATGACCATGAACATGGTGGTTGTGGTGGGGCAATTCAACTTTGTTCGGGGAAGTATTTAAATCATAAGGTTGAGATAATTGGTGGCATTCTTGAAAATAAATGTAAGGGCATCCTGGACAGTTTTTTTACTGCGAGTCGTAGCCAAAAAAGATAGTCGATTGACCTTATGGCATTGTTGG
>JABIFG010000254.1 GCA_018650795.1 Fidelibacterota bacterium | reverse complement strand
TAAATTTATTTGTGCTGCTGTTATAAAATTCTTTAATAGTCCTCTAAGAAAAGGATTAGAAATTTCTGAAAATATTTTCCAGAGAGCTGCCAACACCCACAAATTTCTTTTCGTATAAAAATGATGCACATGGGTGATACCATGAGAATTTATTGGCTGACGAGTATTGTATCCATCTGGCAATCTTGAACTCGGAATCCAATAAGGGATCTCGCTACTATTGATTTTATCAATCAAAGCTAAATCAGCTTCATCAGGTGCTTTTTTAAATCGTTTCTTGCTTCCATTGAGAGTATAATTCATCAAAACTGGTATTTGTTTTGCCTGTCTTATAGAGTCCTTTAAAGCCGAATCGTATTTAGTTATCCATGCACGATCCATTTTTCGTTTGGTCAATTCAGCCTGACAATGCGGGCATGGAAAATAATTTCGTATCTCCATAGCGTCTTTATCCACAGCCGCTTCCCAAAAAACAACTTCACCAGCACATTCTGGACAAACAAACACATCACTCCATACGGTGTAATTAATCTTTCCTTTCGTCTTGCCGTCAGTGTGAAGCGTTTCATACATCCAGCCGCATTCTTTTTCGACTTCTTTGAGAATGCGTTTGGCCTCTTTTTCAAAAGCTGCCACATCAACCGGGGTGTTGTAGTTATAGGCAATAAATGTAGCGGCTGGAGAAAGGTCATTTAATACTGCCTTACGAGCGCCTAATTTGGAAAATTTAACCCAGCTGAATTTACCATCTTCATTAAGCTGTCGTTCAAAAATAATTCCATCTTTATCAACTTTATATTTTTGTTCTGGTGATTGCTTTGTAACACCCAGAGACTCAATAACTTCTCTGTCACCACACATTTGAGCAGCTACTCCTGTCATTCCGGTTCCACAAAAACCATCGAAAACGATGTCTCCCGGTTCTGTGTAATGGAGGATGTAACGCATGATGGCCTTATGAGGCACCTTGGTATGATAAGAATGCGCATTGTAGATCGGGTCGTTTTTACCCTCGCTTACATCAGCGGCAAAAGGCTCCCGGTGATACTGATAATCGGCTGGCTTTTCCGGTTTCTGGCTTTCCCATTCTTCAATAAAGTCAGCAATCCATGGGTTCTGACAGGCCGTGTAATACGGCGGATCACTTAGCTTGAGGATATCTTCGTCTTCACCAATCGGAAAACCGTCAATCTTACGGAATTCCGGGTCCTGTAACTTTTTGCGGAGCTCCTCGATGAAGTGCGTACGCCGGGCATCGTCGTTTTCAAACTCCAGACCAAGGCATTTCACCGGTCCGTCATAGGAAACGATCTCTTCATCAAAAAGATTACCGCTGCCCGGTTTGCCGGGAACGACCTTTGTTTTAAATAAACTCTCTTGTTTGCTCATATCTATATCCTACCTGTCTGGTGTTATTCCATTACGATGCGGACTTTTGCCGGATCTTTGCCTTTGGTTAACTGGTCGATGTAATCACCGAAGCGTTTTTTGATTTCGGCAGGTGTTGATGGTCCGCTTTCAATCTGAAGCGCCTTTTGAAGCTCCTTTGATTTCACCGATACTTTGACCAACCCTGACAGCACTTCCTTTAGAGCATGCACAAAATTCGTATCCAACGGGACCGGCAGTTCCTTCGACTTAATAAAGGCTTCAAGCGGCTCCCGGTCATCCACTTTCAACAAATCCATATTGGCCTGTGTAATCGGGTCTTCCAGATTGCCGAGAAGTGTTGATGTCCAGTTGCTCACCATGGTGTCGAGATCATTGTCCATCTGCTCAATCATCTGTGAACCGGGTGCAGTTCCTGTTTCAACCGAAGGACGGAAACCGCAGTGCGAACAGGCCGGTGTGGCCTCAAGGTTCTGCTCGGTCAAGGCGAAGCAACTTTTCAGTCCGGCCAGTCGGTTCTGGTAATCCGTGAGCTGCTGTCTTGGCATCAAATCAATGCCTGCCAGTTTCAGTAGCGTCTGCAGGCGATGATCTCCCATCAAGGCCGCCTTACGTTTGTCATCGTTTATACCTAAGCGGGCCTTGGTATGAAGGCCGATGTAAACAACGATATAGTCTTTCTTAAGTTGCTGGAGTTTTGCCCCGACATTCTGGGACTGGTTTGCCAGCTCAGTCAGATCGGTCTGCTTGAGCATTTCCAACACATCCTGACGGGTTGTTTTCATGCGATCGACCCAGTCATGCTCTGGCGGTAAAACACCTTCGGCTGTTGATAGCCACGAGGCGGTCGGGCTGTGATCCATGACAAATTCACGCAGGGCATCCAGATCATCCAGCACCTTCACTGCATTTTCATGGGCTTTTACTTCATCCATGCTGTAACGGAAATTTTTCAATTTACCGGGAGATGTATAGGCTTGAAGCGACTCAAAGAAGGTCTTGGCACCATCCAGTCCTGATGCCTGATTTGCCAGATCTGTACCACCAAGAAGATTCAGTCCCCAAAACGAAAGACCTTCACGCAAGGTCTGCTGTGTCATCACAATCCGTTTAACAATCTTGCCAACGGACTGCTGAAGATTTTGAATAGGTTCATCATTCCCTTGAGTGACCAATTGAGCCATGCCCGGTGTCATGCCGAGAAGCTCGAACATGGCCTTAAGCGCCGGGATATTCCATTCCTTTGGCTGTTCGAGGTGTTTGAACCGGATCAGTTCATCCATGCCTGTCGCTGCAAGCTGCTGAAGTCCGGTTGCATCAAACTTTTTGCCCGGGATGGATAGTACAATGTCGCCTGAGTAAACCAGAGCAGAGATCAATACTGTTATCCATTCCGGCTCAAGTCGAGAGCCGCCCGGATTCATATATTCTAAGCCGTGATCGTCCTGAATAATTTCATTCCGGTTTACGACCTGGCCATGTCCTTTAGCTTTTACGACATCGAGAATAAAGCGGGTGTATTTGGATTTGTAAGGTTCTATCTTTTCACCGTCCAGAAGCTCTAAGGCATCCAGTACAGCCGTTGCCTGCTTGGTCCGGTTCTGGCCACCGATTGCCCGAAGCGCATCCTGTGCCGCCTG
>JABIFG010000034.1 GCA_018650795.1 Fidelibacterota bacterium | reverse complement strand
CTTTTCATTAACCCCATCAGAATTTGGTGAGATGGTGGATGCCATTCGTACAGCAGAACAGGCGTTGGGGGGGGGGGTATACGGACTTCCCCAAGAGGCGGCGAAAAACAGACAGGGGCGGCGCTCCCTCTATATCAGCGCACCGATCAAGGCAGGTGAGCGGTTTAGCAAAAAGAATATCAAGTCGGTGCGGCCGGGTTATGGGTTGTCTCCTAAATATTATGATCAGGCATTGGAGATGAGAGCCGCACGAGACCTGCAGGTGGGTGAACGACTGGTGTGGGATGTGATGGAGAAGGAGAGCTGAGTGGCAATTTTACAAGAAGAGATAGAGCAGTTTGTATTGGGGTATCTTCCGGCAGATATCGAAACAGAGGCGTTGGCAACGGTTAATTTTGTCGACTCCGGTCTGCTGGATTCTTTTGGTATTCTATCGATGGTGATGGATGTTGAGAGTCGTTTTTCTATAAAATTGTCCCCTGAAAAATTACTGGACCCAAAGGTAAAGACCGTTGAAGGGCTGGTGTTATTGGTTATGAGTGAAGTTGAAAGCAATGAGTAATGATGTAAATCAGCTGCTGGATGAATATGGCGCTAAAATACAGCGAATGCTTGGGAGATTGCGTCCCGAGAATATTGACCGTTTATGTGATGCGTTAGATCTTTGTAGATGGCGCCAAAAGCAGGTGTTTATATGTGGGAATGGAGGCAGTGCAGGAAATGCAAACCATATTGCCAATGACCTACTTTATCTGGATGGAGCAGAACAGAGCGGATTGCGGGTTGAGGCTCTGTCATCGAATCCATCTGTGATGACCTGTCTCGGGAATGATCTAGGGTATGAGTTTATCTTCTCAAAGCAGCTGGAAGTCAAAGCAAATAGAGATGATCTGTTAATTGTGCTGTCAGGTAGTGGTAACTCTAATAATGTTGTTGAAGCACTGTTAAAAGCGAAAGAATTGGGTATGCAAACATTTGCCATCCTAGGGTTCTCAGGAGGGAAGTGTAGATTACTTGCAGAGCATCCCATTCACTTTCCAGTGGATGATATGCAAGTTGCAGAAGACTTACAGATGATTGTTGCTCATGTTTGTATGAAATATATGAAGCAAAGAGCAATTGAGAAAGTTGATGGATAAATATCTGATCGATAGTCATAAGTTGATTTATCATCCGGACCGAACTTCTCAATGGTTAGAGGCTGATAATGGTTGGGGTAAAATCAAAAAAGTCTACCCTCTCTACTTGGAGATCTCTCCTCTGGGAGCATGTAACCACCGCTGCACTTTTTGCAGTGTAGATTACCTTGGGCATGAGTCGGCCAAGCAGGATCGGGATATGCTAAGGCAACGTATTGAAGAGATGGCCGGGCTGGGAGTAAAGAGCATCATGTTTGCTGGCGAGGGGGAGCCATCGTTGTGGAAGCCACTACCAGAGATTCTGGACCACTGTACAGCGGTGGGTATCGACACTTCGATGACCACCAATATGGTCCCGTTTAATGAGAGAAATACCGAATCCTTTGTACGTAACTGCAAATGGATCAAGGCCAGTATCAATGCAGGGAATAAGGAGGATTATGCAGCCATCCACCAGACTAAAGCGCATGAGTTCAAGCTGGTGATCTCAAATTTTGAGCGCTGTGTGCGTATCAGAGAGCAGCATGGGTATGATTGCACGCTGGGGGGGCAGATGCTGCTGTTGCCAGAGAACGAAAAAGGGGCTGTGTCGCTGGTAGAGCGTTTAAGAGATGCCGGTGCTGATTATCTGGTAATTAAACCCTATACGCAGTCACAGTACGGGGTCTCTAGAGCGTATGAGGGGCTGCGATATGATGCCATGCAATATCTTGAAGAGGCACTGAGAGTCTATGAGACCGATGATTTCAAGATTATCTTCCGTGTCCATGCCATGAATAAACTGCATGAACAGAAGCAGCCCTACGATACCTGCTACTCTACCCCCAATTTTTGGGGATATATTATGGCTGATGGTAATGTCTATACCTGCCAGACCTTTGCTGGAGATGAGCGGTTCTGTATTGGCAATATCAATGAAGCAAGCTTTCAGGAGATCTGGGAAGGGGAGGAGAGGGGCAGACAGCTACAGTTCATGTTAAATGATCTGGATATCTCCGAGTGCCGCAAAAACTGTCGTATGGATGAGGTGAACCGCTATCTGTGGGTGCTTAAACATCCCGGTGCACATGTGAATTTTATCTGAGTATGAATAAAAAAATCGCCGTTATAGGGAGCAACTCCTTTTCTGGAGCGAGCTTTGTCAATATCACACTGAATAGCGGTTATTCAGTGATTGGTGTCAGTCGCTCAGCAGAACAGAACGATCTGTTCCTCCCCTATGCAAACCATCCCCAGCGTGCTGATCGGTTTAGTTTCCATCAACTCGATATCAATAATGACCTCGATTTAATCATTGAGCTGATGGAGACAGAGCGGCCTGAATATATCGTGAATTTTGCCGCTCAGGCGATGGTGGCGGAAAGTTGGCTCTATCCAGAACACTGGTTTATGACTAACACGGTCTCTACCACCCTGCTGTTCAATCGGCTCAAGGATCTAAGTTTTATCAAGAAGTATGTTCATGTGACCACTCCAGAGGTCTATGGAAGCTGCAGTGGCTACGTGAAGGAGGGGCAGCCGTTTAACCCCAGTACCCCCTATGCGGCATCGCGCGCAGCAGGGGATATGAGTCTGAAGACTTTTGTCGATAATTACGGATTTCCTGCAGTCTCTACCCGTGCAGCTAATGTATATGGAGCGGGTCAGCAGCTCTATCGGATCATTCCCCGAACCATTCTCTATATCCGGCAGGGAAAGAAGCTACAGCTTCATGGTGGAGGCCATTCGGAGCGCTCCTTTATCCATATCAATGATGTGGCCGATGCCACATTGAAGTTGGCGGTTGAGGGTGAGGTGGGGGAGGTGTATCACATTGCTACCCAGTCGACGATCTCCATTAGGAACTTAGTCCAGTTGGTTTGTGATGAGATGGAGACAGAACTTGAAGAGGTGGTGGATATCGTGGATGATCGCCCCGGCAAAGATGCCGCCTATCTGCTCGATAGTACAAAGATCAGGGAGCAGCTGGGCTGGCGGGATGTGGT
>JABIFG010000253.1 GCA_018650795.1 Fidelibacterota bacterium | reverse complement strand
TTCTGATAGGCCGCAAGACGGAAGTTCTCAGAAGCCTCACCAACACGACCACCACCACGAAAGGAGGCATCTGCACTCATCAGCATACCGGCTGCGTCACCAGCGCGAAGACCGGGAATATTCTCCCCAGCTATCGAGGAAAGCATAGAAAGGAAGCCGGGCACATTCGGAGCATTTAGAGATGACCTAGCTGTCTGGATTGAAAACTGTTCAACCGCCTTGGATATATCACCAGCCGAAGCCAACCCAGAGCGGTCTATAGCCTCAGCAAGCGAGAAAGAAAGACGGCGATCATCCTCTGGAGACTCTGTAGCCTCGGTCCTACGCAGCGTGCCAAACAGTCGAGTCATCAATGCAGGGTCTTCACCGTATGAGCGGGACATACCAACCGCTGTGCGAAGTTCTTCCGCTATTTTTATCCCATCCGTCTCGTAGGATAGAGTGGCGAATTCTCGTGCTAATTTTCCGGTCTCACCATAGGTGAGTTTCATCTCCTCGGCACCGAGCCGTAAAGTGTCCCGCAGACCATCAAAATCAGTCACGGTAGCACCCAGAATAGAACGCAGATCCGCAACCTGTGTCGCCTCCTCCTGAGCCTGCGGTAAATTCTTGGCGATAGCTGCACCACCCACCATCATTGCAAGGCCCGGTATTGCGGTCCATGGATTGGTGAGCATTGATCGGCCTATAGCACCCGCCCCACCAGCAAGAACTGACCCGCCGCCTCCAGCAACCGCATTGGCACCTACAGATCCGGCTTGTGCGGCAGCAGACTGAAACCATCCCCGCCTTGGATGCCTAGGATCTTCATCATTGTTATCTTGTTCAGGGATGTGGGTATGAATGCTGGAACGCCGAGCCATCTCAGATAACACTCGTTTGCGATACTCGCCCCCCGCCTTCTTCGACCCCATCATCTCTTCTTGATCATCACCAAGAAAATCAGAGACAGAAGTGTAATGGTCGAGGTAGCTCCACCGAGATGACTTCGATCGTTTTAGCTCTGAGAAAGCCTTTGAGAGACTTGATACATGGTGATCAGTAAGCTCAACACCAAATACATCCTTGAACTCGCCACGTATGTGCTTGCTAAGGTCGGTAATTTCAGAGTAGGCCTTCTGTTTATCAGAGCCAGACAGCCCATCAAGGAGACCCGTTGCTGACGGATAATCAGCTATGGAAGGTTTACCGGATGAATCACCGAGCTTATTCAGCTCAGTGTGCGCCTCGGTTATTTTCTGTTTGGTTTTACCAACGGCATCGTCGACACCGCTCAGATCCGCGCCGACACCAATGGTTAGCTTCTCAGTCATCAGAGAACATCCTCCCAATCGTCAGATTCCATCGCAGCAAGAACATCATCGGTATTATACCCATCTGTCTCGATCTCATCACCAACACCATTCTGAAGGTAATTCCACGCCCAATACTCTATCTCAATCTCTTCTGGAGTCATATCCAGATAACGAGGGTCAGTGGGCGGTAACCTGTAATGATTCCTAAACCAATAACCGAATGTCTTATAAAGTTTTTTCGCTGTCTTCTTCGTTCGGGGTATCGACCCCGATGCGAAAGGAATCTTCTTCATCCACTATCAAAAAATAGAGTTTGATGATTTTTCCAATATTCTCACGATCAAGATCTTGCAGCTCATCCGCTGTGCACCAACCATCCGGACCATTGACAAGAGGCACTGTAATTCTGGCAATAGCAGAAGCAAGTAAGCCGACCTCTTGATCATCACCCATCCCGCTCGATAAACGTGCACGCTCAATACTGACGTTCAGAACATCACGCACAGTCATCTGAGCTAAGCGAAAATCACCAACCCCTTCAAGATTGAAAGTTACATCTGACTCTTTCGCAGTACGCTTTTCAGGCATTACAGACTACCGGTAACATTAAGGGCATTGAACATCGCACTCGAGACAACGATCGCATGCTTACGCACAGTAACTGACCCAGAGGCATACGAGCATCCAGTGTATGAACGCAACACCGTTCCGGATTCTTTATCGACAACAGAAAAATCAAAGACATTCCCCTTCAAAACATCATCCCCGTTCTCTACAGCCACACCCGCTTTAAGAAGACTGGCTGTTTTAAGTACCATTTCCTCAACATTAAGCGTATGGCGGGCCATCGAAGGAACATGCTCTTGAGCATGAATATCACCAATACCAGACAAGGCTTCAGGCGAATAATCATCTCGCATATCAACAGACTGAATGACACCAACAGGAAGGCCACCGAGAGACACCCGGATGGAATTACCTGATCTAGAGTTATTATTTGCAGACATGACTTATACTCCTATGACGTGCTCGAGTATGGTGCAGCAAACACCACGATCGGAATGTAATTAATCGGAATAACGGGAGAGCACTCAAATTCGACCCTCAAAACATCACCATCGATCGATACATAAATGTTTCGATAGGCAGGATTATCAGCATCACCAGCAAGAACTCCGGGACCGTATGGTTCAGATAGAGCTAAAACTCCAAGGGCCGAAGTGACGCGAATCTCTGCCTCGGACAACGTCTCAGCATTCGCCTTCATGCCACGTAACGGATCCAGCGCATCACGAACAGAGCGCGAAACAAAGTCGGCTGCAAATCCAACAGACACCTCAACACGATTGTAGTTGCTGTTGGTGAGCCATGTAGTTATCGACTTCACAACACGATAACCGGTGCGCGTACTCTCAACGGCAAGAACACCACCGTTAATCAGTCGGTCGGTATCAACAGGGTTCCGGAGACTACGCTCCAAACCATTCACATTGATAGATTTGTTGGTCAACGCAGTTCCGGGGTTTACGCCGGAGAACATGCCCGCCAGAAGACCCGCCATAATGTAGGGAGGACGAAGCACCAGCACCCCGGTCGAATCGTAGTCATAGAAGCCCAAATGAACCAGAGAGCAACGATCTGAGTTTAGAGCAAGTGCAGCAGCAATCGCATCATCATCCGTTGTGCTGACATCTGTACCCACAATGCAGCGGCGTTCCATGCGCATTACATCACTCATAAACTGACAATGTGTATCAGCCATAGAATGGACGGCTGGACTCGCAGAGATTGGGGCCACAAACTGGACATCAATAAGCTGCATAGCATCGAAGCAAGTCTGCCAATCGGCTGTCACTGCAGCACCGTCTGAGCCGCCGGTCAGGTAGACAAAACCAGTGGTGTTAGCGAGATTCTCAATTGCGCTTGACGGGTCAACCAATAGCGCATCAACAAACCCTTCTGCATTGCTATTCAGCCACCGGACCGCCTCATAGCTGTTAGCCGTGACAGTGTAAGTTGCGCCAGCATCCAGAGAAGAGGTTGAGGCTCCGTTGTTGCCTGTCGTCTCAAATACTCGCAATACAGGAAGATCTCCAGACCCATCCTGCAGTGTAGCTGAAAAATCAGTTACAGAATTAATGCGCTCAACCAACTGCGCCACATTCTCGATAGTGCTGAGATCAATCATTGAGGCTGTTGCATTATTTGCATACAGATTAATAATCTCAGGAGAGACAGAGATGCCCGGATTGGTGCCACTACCCGTGTAGCTAACAACAGCAACGTCTCTGGCTAAATTGTCGCCAACATGAAAATCGTTGCCAAATTGAGTAGTAATCTTTTTGCCACGAGAGGTGCCGTCTTCAATTTTGATGGCGATATTGTTAACCCACGCACCATAATCAGAAGATGAAACCACCATCAAGTTATTCGCACCACCCTGACCAGCGAAGGTATAGGTTCCTTGGGTAGCAGGATCAGCGCGAAAAGCAACGACCTCTGCAGGACCAGCAGTATCATTAGAGGCATCAAAAGCCTTCTCAACCGCAGTCAGCAAGTCTCCAGAGCGAAGCACTGAACGAGCCTCAGAAGCAGAACCAAACCGCAGAGGGCTGGCGGGTGCACCACCCGTAGATTTACCAATCAATGCAGCAATATTACCAACCGATGGATTGCGATTGTACATAGCCGAATCATCGACTTTGCTCATCGTCGCAGGGGATACCCACTGTCTTCCATTAAAAAATACAGACATACCTTAGCCTCCTATACCGGCATATTGCAGAATTTATTAAAACGCTGCTCGAACAGCAGCGCTTCATCCTTTTCATGGCCCAAGTTACGCTCTTGCGATTCAAAGGCACCGATCAACTCAACACGACTATCACGAGCAGAAAGCCCCATACAAAAATCTTTTAGAGAGACATTCTTTTTAGAAACTTGACGTTTCGAAGCACGAACCTCCGAGTCGACCCTAACCCCTTCTTTCACTGAACTTTGACTAGCCATCTGTAACCTCAATCTCGTAAGCAGTCTCTGAACAGTTTGGAATCATTTCAACCTTACTGACTTGAGACACGTAACCCGCTATCAATGCAGGAGCCAAGCAAGATAGTGTTGTCACGACCTGATATACAGGAGACGAATAGCTCTCAAAATCTTCACTGTCACTATGGGACATATTTATTTCAACGATCCCGTAGTTATCAAAAATCGAAAAATTAGAGAGCAGTAAAGCCTTGATTAACTGGCGCATCTGAATACGCTCGTCAGGATTTAGAGACCAACACACGATCTCAATCGAGTAGCGAGACAGAAAGCCGGGGTACTCTACCCATGAGCCATCCTCCATACGTGAATCAGCAAGAAATTCATCACCAATACCGAATTCGTCAGAGGAGTCACTGCGAACGTGCACTGTAACAACCGGCATCTGCACCTCAGTGAATATAGGGGGTGCTGTCAGAACTGAAATGGCCCCACTGTCTGGGGTGAGTACACCATTGGAAATAAGAGAAGCAAACCCCAGAAACAACCGATCACGAATAATAGTGAGCACATCTGCACTTTCATCATCGAACAGACATTCAGCAGTACCGTTAAGGGAGGAACCATCCTCAACCCAATCTCCTCTGACCAGAGAAAACAGGCGGTAAATGTAAGTATCCCCATTAACAATTCCATCGGTATCAATAACAACCGGACCAGTGCCCTCGTGAATCAGAGTGGCAGACGGATCATTCCATGCGGCAGCAGCAAAACCCTGTTTTCTCAGAAGTCTGGATTTTGAAGCCCCCAGAACAGGACGAAATATAATCTGTATGGCATTGCCTACAGGATATGATTTAACTAGAGATAGTGGCATAGAGTGAACTGTGCCGTCACGACTTGTCGTGAGATTATTATTCGCATATGGTATATCACAATCTACGCGTTGACTTCACGCACCTCTATGCAGGCCTAGATTCAATTGGCCTTCAGGTGACCACGCATATCGAGATGCTAGTTGCCGAAACCGCTGTAGAGGTCCACAACCGCTGGGGGCAGAAAGTCATGCACGCCAATGGTATCTGGGCCAAAGAGAAACATGACTACGTGCACTCTCTCGAGATCGCAAAGGTCCACAACCTATATCATGAGGTGTCTACAGAGTACCGGTATGCAGGAGAGATAGAGAAAGGCCGTCCAGCAAAAGATATGAAGAGGATGCTGGATACAAGCCTAAAAGTACGGGTAGCCAAAGGCGGTCAACACGCAGGCCAGAGATATCTGATCATTCCATTTAGGCACAACACTCCGGGAAACTCTGCACACGCCCCGGCAATGCCGAAGCATGTATACCAAATGGCGAAAGGTTTAACGAGAAGCCGGGTTGCAGGACAAGGTAAAAGGCTCAGCGGGACCGGGGCAATGGATATCCACACCAAGAAACACCTGACGGTCAATCAAAGCCAATACAAGTGGGGAGGACGACTGCCATCAGGAACGGTACCCAAGATGAAGCCACACCACACCACTGACATATACTCCAATATGGTGAAGATGGGGATTGGTGGTCACACACAGTACATGACATTCAGAATTATGGGCGAATGGCAGACAGATAAATGGATCACCTCGCCAAAGCCGGGGAAATATATCGCACAAGGTGTCGCTAGAGATATGAAGCCAAATTTTGAAGAGGCTGCAGCCTCAATAGCATCACACGTTTTCTATTAACGCCCGTACAGATCCCACTTTCTCAATACTACTCGCCGGGGTAATCGTGCCCCTTGGTGGTGAGGCCGATCAGCGGGCAGAGAGGTCCAAACAAAATACTCTGGATTCTGACGACCCGTAACCGAATAGGTGGTGTCTGGTGGCGGTGGATATCTGAAATCCATAACACCATCAGGAGTGATGTCGGGAATCTCTCCATCACTAAGACTTCCATCCTCGAGAAACCAAAAAATTCGGTCCAGAGAGACAACAGGCAGACGTAGCGTATCTCGAACACCTGAAACCAAATTCAGGGAAAACGGTACGGTACGGTTCTTCATGATAACTCGGTCATTTTGACCAATATCGTAAAGTACAGAATCAGACGATATGATCATCACCACATCGCCCGAGTCCAACATGCCGAAATCTTTCCACTGACGCAGCGTGTCACGCTCGGTGAGAGCTGCCAACCCCGGAATAGCATCATCCCAGAGGGTTCCCTTTCCATGGCAGTGTGGGCAGTTTGGGGCTGCTGCACCAGACGACCGGCTGACACATGGACATGCGTAACCCTTGCGCCACTCCATGCTTTGGGCGCGACCATTGATCAGTTTGTTGAAACGGTCAGGTGAAAACTGCATCAGGCAAAAACAATTCTAGGCCCAAGAATACGATCACGTAAACGATCAATCCGGGCTTCAATGGTTTCAATGGTCTTAGATATGTCAGTAGAGAATGATTCTGATAAGCCATCACCTGAAATAGAGCCAGACTGTGGGAGAATCGAACCCTCAATCAAGCGAGCAACAGCCAGCTGCTTAATCAAGCTCGGTATCTGAGGATAATCCCCATGCACATCCTTGAGGCCCGCCGTATAACGGACCCGGATAATGTGAGGGATTTCATATCCAGATGAAATGGCCTGCAGTAAAAACATGGATAGATGACCGTTCGCAATATCCGTTGATGGCAGAACGGTAACAGTCCCCGCAGCATGATCAGGAATAATCCATGACTCCGGAACCTCATAGACCGTTGAACGAGTCGTGGGATGAACCAGAGACATGCTGTGCACGCTGATAATCGGGCGTATCCGCAATCTCAACATTCCCCAACGGCCCGGAGTAAAGTGCCCCGGAGGAAGATCGTATCCGGGTTCTACTTTCCACGGTTTATCGCCAATATCCTCCAGCTCTTCAGCGGTGGGGTTGTGCGGAAATATCTCCACCGGAGACAACGGTACCATCAATCGGTGCTCTACCTCTGCCTCACTCGAAAGAACGATCTCCTCCAAGTAGCCAGCATCAATCTTGGATACATCTACATAATTCTGAGACAACAGAGAAAGCCGCTCTCTTGAAATCTCTTCAGCAATATTTACAGTCGAAAAAATAGACATACGTCCTCCGTTTCAGAGGACAAATCTAAGGTCACGACTCTGCTCAATCACTCTTTTTAGCGGTTTCTTTAGCACGCCCTGTGACCAGAGCAAACATCTCAACAACCCTGTAAATCTTACCAACCAACCTGTCATCACTAGGGGTCTTGGTCAACGCGGTTATAGCAGAAGCTGCGGCAATAACCGCAGTGACCACCGAAAATATTGCTTCTAAATCAAAATCAAGCATGACATTTCTCCATTTTTAGGTTAAATATTAAAATCCACAGAAATTACTTATCGGAATGTAGATCATGTTCCTTTTTAAGGACATGACGACGAAGGCCGTTAACCTCTGATTTGACCGATATGAACTCGTTATATCGACCATCCATCAAGGTTTCGAGCTGCTTAATCCTTTTGTTCATAATAGACTTTTCCGTTAGTGCATCACTTTTCGTGTCGAATAAAAGAGTGGCGAATATCACTGTAAACACCGCCCACGCAGCAACAACAAACGCTTTGCTGACAGCCCAAGCTGTCTTGTTTTTAGTGATGTACTCAGTATGGGTTGAAAGCATACCTTCAAAGACTCTGAAGTCATCCCATTTGATGCGTTTACCAATACGATGATTGGTTGCCTCGTATTTTTGACGAGAATCCTCGTGCTCTTCTTTTATCTCCACCCTGACAGAGCCTAAGCCCCTATTGAGATCAGCAGTTAATTTCGTGACACTATCGATACGTGTAGTTTTCTCACATTCAAGGTCTTTGTCAGAACGATTTTGACGCTCGTTTAAGCAATCAATATTCCCAGCAATAGTACCGTTAAGTCTATGCTGCCCCTCTTCTGAAAATCTTTCAGGTATTACTATCTGTTGCATCTATATAAATGGGTGCTGCCACACAATACATCGAGGCAGCACCCATCCCCCTATACCTCTACAATGATTTTCAACGTCTGATCAGTATCCAAGTTATTAACAACCCGAATAGCTGTATCGCCCTCATCAAACATCATGATCGTCTCTGGATTGATCGACGTGTACATATAGGCACCACGAGTCGTCATACTCAGCGAGATATGGTCAACAGAAGGAGAAGCAGACAAATTGCTCGTAGACATACCAATAGCAACATCTAATGTGTCACCAATTGATACCCCAGAGAAGTCAAATGCAGCAAGTTCCTCGGTAGTCATTCCAGATGTAGGGATCTCATTCTCGCTAAGGACCGCATTACCGTTAGTTTTCCACGTGGCTTTGCCGTCAAAGCTGAGAGCGTAGCGAACATCTGTACCCGTAGGCTTATTGTCCGTTACAGCAATAGAGTTGAGCGTATCCGCGAACGATGTTGGTATAGACGATACGGACTGAACAATCGCAGAAGGATCGTATGTGACCTCAATGATATCCAGATCCCAAGGTGCAGGGACACTGTAGGTATTATTGCTATTACCCATCATGATATTGCCTGAAAAGCCGTCATATCGACGAACTGCAGTAGTAGCAATACGGATGTGTCTACCAGAACCATTCATCGGGACAACGGTATGGTGAGTTGCATCATATACAGTATCAATATGATCTGTCAGCTCACCAACACGAGTCCACTCCTCGAAATCGTCTGATACATCGACTGTGAACGGGCCGGTACCCAAACCACCAAGACCATATCCACATACCTGCATATCGCCGACAACAAAAGTCTTACCAACACCAGCGTCGAGGTATATGAAGTTATTGGGGGGAATTTCAAGCATTAGGCCACCACTAGCATCTGACAGTTGACCCTTCCAGAAACCGAAAGGGTTAAATCCTGCATTAGCCGCACCATAATCCCAAGCGAACACCTCTGCTGCCGCACGCACACCTGTAGCCAGAACTGCTGCAGCCGCTTCAGGCAAGCCAATCATGCCATCAGTAAAACGTCCACCACTCCAGTTATCGGAATCCTGAACATCAAAGTCCCAACGATTGTCAGTTAAGGAGGTACTGTCCTTAAACTGCTTCATGCGAATACTCGCCTGCCCCCCATGAGACACAGGAAGTTGAAGCAACGCGGAGCCGCCGGGAGTAAGAGCCTTATCGAATCCGTAACGAAGGAACCCGGTAGCACCGATACGGATACGGGCATTCTTATCTTCGCTGGAAATATTCGTCAGTGTTGTGACTGTTGCAGAGGCCAACTCTGCAGACCAATGGCTATCGTTGTCGATCAACCAAGAAGGACGGTCGGTTTTATCGAACGTGACGGAGGTGAAGGACGGTATTGATTGGATAATTTTAAACCTGTTCGCAACTTCCGACATCACGAACACACATGGATCAGCGTAAGCACTAAAATCCATTGTTTTAGAAACTACACCATTCAACTTACAAACAGCGGAAGTGCCAACGATATCGATAGTGGCGATGTCTCCAGTAGTTAATATGTTCCCAAACCAGTGATTCCATCCACCAGCAAGAACTGACCCGCCGCCTCTATATCCAGTAACAATACCATCTGCCACACCTATCCACCCCTGACCTATAGACAGTGTCTCGAACTCGAAGTGCATGCCCTCCTCAAGAGTGACACTACATAAAGCATTCCAATTTGCAGTCCAAGCACCTATAACACCATCCGCGCCTACTATTTGAGTGGTACCACGACTCATGAGGTCGGGAACTTCCCCGAGACTCGCTTTAACTTTTAGGGTGGTAGCCCCTTCAGGAACAATAACTGTTCCGTGGTTAATAGAGAATGCGGAATATGTTGCACCGCCATCGAATGAGATTGCTGTAGTTGCGCCCACTCCATTAATTGCAGCTTGAGTGATCGATTCAACAACACTGAGTCCCTCCGACATAGGTAACTCTGTTTCTCCTACAGCCAAAATAGGGCCATCGGCACCTTCAAGGACGACAGGAGTAGTTTGACCATCCACATATTTTTCAACAAATATGGAACGCAATAGTGCGGGGTCAGCAATATGGCTGAACACCACG
>JABIFG010000252.1 GCA_018650795.1 Fidelibacterota bacterium | reverse complement strand
TCACAAGTATCAGTGCGTCGGATGAGATGTTTGTTATGGACAGATTAAATAATAGGCCAAGGAAACGTCTTGGATTTAAAACACCCAATGATGTATTCTTTGGGAAACAAGAAATTGCACTTACTGGTTGAATTCAGGCAAATAATTAATGAGTTATCGGCAAGTGGAACCATTTACATGCCCAGCAACCAGGTCCGCTTTTAGTGATCCTGTGACATGATTTGACGCGTTTATATAGCAAAGAAGCCCTTTCATCTTGAAGGGGTTTTCTTAACCTATTTACTACTCTCTCGCTCTAAATGTGGTGAATTACTCAGGAATAGGAAAAATCTATCATGATTAAATTAATGAGTCTAATACTATTGACAACCATGACCCTGTCTGCCCAGACCTTCAAAATTGTCGATACTGGTCAAACCATCTATTACAATAACCAGGATGAGATCTCAGCACCTGTCATGGGTGCAGCATTCTATGGCCAGGATGCCTCAATTGATGGTTTCCAGCCTGATTATACTGATAATGGTGATGGTACAGTCACAGACAATATCACTGGACTCATCTGGCAACAGAGTGCTGACCTTACTGGCGATGGTATCATCAATATTGATGATAAACTAAGCCACGCCGAAGCCCTAGCGGGAGCCGACACTTTTAATCTGGCTGGCTATTCTGACTGGCGCCTGCCTTCAATCAAAGAAGCTTATTCACTGTTCATGTTCAGTGGGGAAGATCCCAGTGGCTACGAAGGCACCGATACCGAGGGATTGATTCCATTTATCAATACGGACTACTTTGATGTGGATTATGGCGACACCGATGCTGGCGAACGTATTATTGACGGTCAATTCGCAAGCAGTTCAGTATATGTGGGAACGACCATGAATGGTGACTCCACCATGTTTGGAGTCAATTTTGTAGACGGCCGCATCAAGGGCTATCCCATGGGACCCATGCCGGGTCAAACTGAGGACAAGCAATTCTATGTACTCTATGTTCGTGGTAATGAACTGTATGGTCAAAATGAATTCGTTGACAACGGAGACAGCACTGTCAGTGATGTGGCTACAGGCCTCATGTGGCAGCAGGGAGACAGTGAAGTCGGCCTGGATTGGGAAACAGCGCTAGAATTGGCTCAGACCAGAAATACCCAGAATTATTTGGGTTATAATGATTGGCGAGTACCCAATGCCAAGGAGCTCCACAGTATTCTGGACTATAGCCGTTCCCCCTCTACTTCAAACTCAGCGGCAATTGATCCAATCTTTACCTGTACTGTGATTATAGATGAGGGTAATGAAGATAACTATCCCTTCTACTGGTCCAGTTCCACCCACACCAACATGCAAAATGGCGCCTGGGGAGCTTATGTCTGCTTTGGTGAAGCCTTAGGTTTCATGGCTGACCCCTTCCCACCATTTGATGTCACTCTGCTTGATGTTCATGGAGCCGGTGCACAACGATCTGACCCAAAAACCGGTTCTGCTGACGACTATCCCGAGGGACATGGACCCCAGGGCGATGTGGTCCGCATCGATAACTTTGTCAGGTTGGTTCGTGATATACAGAGTACGACTGGCTTAAATGAAAAACCGGAGATGATGTCTCCAAATTCGTTTTCGCTTGAGCAGAATTATCCTAATCCTTTTAACCCTTCAACCACGCTTGAGTATAGGCTTTCAAAACCAGCTGACATTCGGATTACTGTTTATAATACCCTTGGGCAGGAAGTGACACAATTATACCAGGGTCTTCAAACTGCCGGCGAGCATCAAATTCAGTTTAATGCCAGGAGCTTTAGTTCAGGTGTATATCTTGTAGTTCTGGAAGGTGAATCAACTCTACTCAAACAAAAAGTTTTACTTCTTAAATAAGACCAAATCCGAATGAAAACTCTGGCTCTTCCCAATAAAAAGGTCTTCTAGTAACCTCTCACCGATTCCTCAATCCGCTGAGCAGACATAGCTAGATTTGGAAAATCCTTTGGATATATTCCAGTAATTATTCAACTCCCCGGGGGATTATGGTTTTTTTTGCTAATCGAGAAGTAATGTTTCAAGCCAACCGCACCAGGACTATTTTCCTCTTCCTCGGTGGGCTGGTGACCTGTATTGGCTGTTATGTCTCTGCCGATATGTTAATGCTGGTTAGGAAATGTTATGAAAAAACTGTTTAAAATCCTGGGGGGTTTCCTGGCGGTTATCCTGCTCCTATTTATCATCTTTTCTGCCTGGTACGTCATCAAATTTTATCCACGCCATGCGGAAGATCAGGAGTTTGGCAACCCTGAATTCTCGAAGCGGGTCATTATTGCCACTCAGGGGAGTGACTACAAAAATGAAGTGGTTCAGCGCCTGGCTGACAGACTCAGCGCGCACCCTGTTTATATAAAGGTAACTGATGTTTCCAATCTTGACTTCGTTGTTCCTGAAGCCTGGTCAAACATTGTTATCCTAAATACCAGCATTGCAGATAGAATGAATTCCCATGCCCGTCAATTTCTAGACATGGTTGGTCCAACAGACAAAATCATTGTCATCACGACTTCAGGTGGTGGTGATTTTACACCTCCCAACCTTGAAGTTGATGGTATCACAACTGCATCCCGGTTGTCTGAGACCGAAGCAATGGTCAAACGCATTTTTCAATTTATTCGCAGTGGGAAGGCTTAAGTCTTTCTATTTCGTAGCTTTCCTAAAAAGAGAATCGCTGTTGTTAATAATATCCATAACAAGACGATGTATAGTAGAATGACGCGAGCGACGTAGCCACCGCTGATCGTGTAAACAACCGCGTTCGACAATTCCGGAAGATCCGATGTAGCCATTAAAAAAACTATGGTTGGGATAATATCAAGCACAGCTATAGCGACAGAAATAATTGGAAAGACATAAGCAGATTTGGATAATCGTGAGGATTCAGGGAGTTGACGAGCCAGGATCAAAGTCAGGGCGAAGAAAGTGAACATAAATCCGGTCATAGAAATAATATTCAAACTAAAAGTCCAGATGAAGGTCTCTAACTGACCCAGACGTTGTACTTGCATAAAAAATGCTTCGAAGGTCCGTGTATCAAATGAAAGCCAGACCAGATTAAATTCGGATGTTTCTATTCCCATTTTTCCAAACAGTTGAAATATGTAGGTATAGACTGGAATAAAAATCAGCAATCCGAGTATGAGGATATTTCTATTTAGCTTTTTTGCAGGATTGTGCTTCAGAAAATCAAACATGATACTCCTCCATCATCTATTAGCATGTATATTTAAAGGTCTGAACAATCTAAGTATTTATATTAACTCTATGATATGTATTCTTTGTTGAATGTCGTGAATTAGTATTAAAGACGTGATGTTTATACTTTTATTGGCACCATTTGAAGTATCTAAGTGTATTAAATAATTCCCCCGTGAACTGGGACGAATCTTGGGAATGAGCATGCAGGAAATAGAATTATACCCACCACTAAAAACTTACCTGGAAAATCAGGGATATGAGGTAAAAAGCGAGATTCTCAATTGTGATGTTGTGGCAATCCGTGAGGGAGATGCTACCATCGTCGTCGAGCTTAAATTGTCACTAAACCTGACTATACTGCTCCAGGCTGTTGATCGGCTTAAAATCTCCAACACCATATACATCGGTGTCCCAACAGGTTTGTCTGTTCTTAAAAAGCACCGCAAGCAGATAGTAAAACTTATGCGCATGTTGGGTCTTGGTTTGATAGTGATTGACGCGCGATCAAGGATTGGCAATGTGGATGTACTCTGTGATCCAGGGGAATACAAGCCCCGTCAGATTAAAAAGCATACTCAAAAATTGCTTAAGGAATTCCAGGAACGTGTGGGTGATCCTAATAGTGGTGGAAGTAGTATGCAGCATGGTATTATGACTGCCTACCGGCAAAAAGCGCTGGCGATTGCTGGATATCTACAAGAACAGGGTGCAACCAAGGCCGCCACCATAGCAAAGTCATTGGAAGAGCCAAAAACTCGTAACATTTTATATGACAATGTTTATGGCTGGTTCGAGCGACTTGGGCAAGGCATTTATACCTTATCCCCTCGAGGCAATAAAGAAGTCCCCATTTGGAATACAAGAATCAGTTAATATTCCTGCTTGAGGTTTATATGTATTTGCCATTTATCATTGATTGAGCATTAGCTTTTTTGTAGATTCCCCCAAATAAAGGGGGTTATATGTACAAGATTATATTAATACTTATCGCTCTTTTCACGGTCATGTTCTTTAGTACCGTCTCCGCACAGGATTCCCTCTATACTAGTTTTTCGGGTGATACACTAACAATTCATCATGATAGGACTGAACGCAATTGTGTAGCGCTTTTCACCTGGGATGTCAATATATCGGACAATCTCATTACCGTTACTGAGGTTGATACCGGTGATCAAGCCTGGTGCATGTGCTACTTTGATCTCGAAGTTAGCCTGACTGGTTTAAATCCAGGCAGCTATCAGATCGATATCTGGAGTAATAATATTGGTTCAGATCCAATATTTCACGGCTCCCTTGATCTGGTATGGGGTAATCTTGCAGTGACGGGGCAAGAGGAATCGGACTGTTTACCAATGCGTGATGATACTTCCTTTGTAGAATTGTCAGTCAATGGAGATACCTTAAACCTGTTCTGGAATACCCCCCTGGTAAACTGCATTTTTATGCCTGTTTGGAGCGGCTGGCTGGAGGCTGATACATTTCATGTGACCATGGTTGATACGGGACCGCCTGTAGATTGTGTGTGTCCCTTTGAAGTCGAAGTGTCTTTTGCGTCATTTCTACCAGGGACTTACACCCTGGATTTTTGGGATGGGGAATACGGTTATCCTGAGTTTAACATTTCCGGTCTTCGTGATGGCCTGACAATCTCAGATGAATATCAGAGTTCCTGTTACAACATCACCTCTCTTCATGAGGAGGAAAACACACAAAGGCCTGACAATGTGCTGGTGGATATTCAATCCTATCCTAATCCATTTAATTCTCAGACGATGATTACTTATCGAGTTATAGATGTAGTTGATCTGAATGTCCTAATCTACAACATTGATGGTTCGTTGGTACAGACATTAACTCAGCACTCGCAGACCCAACCTGGTACATATAATGTCACCTGGTCAGGGAATAACTCTATGGGAAGCGCTGCTAGCTCAGGAGTTTATTTACTGGTGTTCCAATATGGCACTGAAAGCTCTGTAAGTCGTTTATTGCTTTTGAAGTAGAAACAAAAGAGCCCGACTTTTTTATCGGGCTCCTCATATCTTTGCATAATGGTTAATTCTATTCGCGCAAAGCTGCCTTGGTGAACATATACTCAGGTATGTTCACACCAAATTTGATGTCATCGATGATATATAAGGTTCCCTGACCTTTGGCCATGACATCCTTAAAATACATCTCCTTGGGGTACCAGCGATCATCGATCTTCATAACCGATCGAATCTCAAAATTCTTAAGCAAGGTAGTACCATTCTTGGCGTAGCGCTCTTCTTTAAGAGGTAAATACCGTTTCTTATCGACCCAGACCTTACGCTGAGCATAGGCGACATCTTCCACACCCTCCTTAACCCGTAACCGTAGAACATAGCAAGGACGATCCATGAATACATCTTCACCGACGACTGCTGCATCGTAAAGGTCTAATAGTTTACCATTGTCTACCATATCCTCATAAGAGAGATCGGAGCCCGAGACGCTCTGTCGCAGCATGTGTCCACTGATCTGGATGACCCGATCAGCCTGGGGAGTGTACATCCACAGGACATCTTCCAAGCGGAGCATCTTGACACCCTTCTCACGAGCTGGGCTCAGATATTCCACGAGAGAAGTGTTTTCTCCTTTTGACCAGCTCCGAGATGTAATTCGAGTCTCGCGACCGCGACGATTGGTGATAACCATGGTGGCGGTGGCTTCAGCAGATTCAGTGACCATCTGTTTATCGATTTTACGGAGGATTTCCTCAGCATCTGGCTGAGCCATCAGGAAACCGGGTATGGCAACTAACAACAGGAAGGAAGTTAATAAGTTTCTCATGATTCTAATTCCTTAAAAAGACTAGCTGTATCACGTTTGAAGATTCTGAGCCCTGAAAGTGCCGCCCCTAAAAGCGTTGCAAATACACCAGGAAAAAATCCTATATAAAAGGCTGTCGGCGTTATTCGAGCTCGGATGATTGTAGGTATAAGCATTTGGCTGTCACCCATCATGCTGCCAATATCGAATCCAACCTCCTGGAGCCAGTATGAGAAGCCCAGGCCGAAGATGGTCCCAATTATGGTACCCATGAGAGCGACACCGAGACTTTCAATGATGAGACTACGATATACATGCCCTTTGGATTCACCAACTGCCAGTCTTAGTCCCATTTCACCATAACGTCGAATGGCTCCCATGAGACCGGTGTTCCAGAGCACAATTCCCATGGCGAAAATCATTATAAAACTCATGATGCTTCCAGCTTTACTGGCATATCCAAAATAATCGCGCAAACCAGCATCATCCAGCATGGGTGTCATCTGTGGACTGAAGCGGTCATTAGGATCACTCCTCACCGCATTGAATTCAGTTGCCAATGCAATAGCAACCAGATCTTTATAGTTTGAAGTGTTGAAGTACCCCAGGATTTCAGAACTCCAATCGCCCATATCCAACATGGATTTCACATCATTGATATCGGCCAGAAACATACTTTTATCCATCGGGGGGGTACCAAAATAGATAATCCCAGAGATATGAAAATTATTCAATACCATGGAGCCATTGACAGTTGAACTGATGAGTGTCACATCATCACCGGCTTTTAGATCCATCTGACTAGCCAGGGTCTTTCCCATGATTATATCACCAGGTTTCTGGGGCAGTGTTCCTTCTTGAAGGCCTGCACCGAGATTCCAACGATTCCGTTCCGCAGTATCCGCCCCGAAGAAATCGATTCCAATTCCTCCTGCACCTACTTGTGCTCGAGTTTCACGATTTTCGTCAAAAGCGTCCAATAGGCCACCAAACTTGACTCTCTCCGACCAATTGAGTTGTGGGTATTCGCTTCGAAGCATCGCCATCATTCCCGGACCATCTTCAAGGGCAAGATCGTTGGGTAAAACATCTTTTTCCTCGTAGTACGCTCTCGATGTGATTTTAACATGACCCGAATCATACATAGCAGCATTATTGAAAAAATCATCAAAAATACCTTTCATGTATGTGAACATAAATACTGTTAACATCACACCCATGGCTACCACTATACTAGGGAGCAGACTACGATGACGATCTCGCAACATGCCCTTCATCAGGAATCTGAACATATTATTTCCCCCTCAGTGCATCAGTGGGCGTAAGCTTTGATATTTTTCGTGTTGGGAGATAGCTGACCAATACCACAGTTAAAAACAGTAGAAGGGTTGTTCCAATGAGCAGATCGGGTCCATACCTACCATAAATCACATTTCCCAAAGCCATACCATAGTCATCCATATCTCCGGGCATAGCATAGCCTTTAGTTGTCATTAAGTAAAAAAGTGGAGACCCAAGTATAAAGCCTGCAACAAAGGCAATAATTCCGTGTAAGCTGCCTTCGATAGTGAAGAGCCCAATCACCTTTGCACGAGTGAGTCCCAAAGCCATGAGCGTACCCATTTCCTTTTTACGTCTGAAAATAGCCAGCACCTGTGTATCAAAAATGGCCAGGAGTGCAATGGCAAACAGAATTCCATACATGACATTCCCACCAAAATTCTTTGATTTGATCATGTCATTAATGTCTTTCATGAGAAAATCCAGATCGCGATAAATCCAGGCCGCGCTTGCAGGTGTTCCTGTAAAGGGCTCATCAAGAGCAACAACTGTTGCTTCTCCCTGTAATTTTGACATTTCCTGCAAATGGTCGAGGGGAATCCAGATCTGGCTCCTGTCCACGGTTTGCACAACTGTATTCATGATATGGACGATTTCAACTTCTCGAGCATCAAAGGTACCCCTGGCATCTCGCCAGCGGACAGTGAGCAGATCACCCACTTCCAATCCACTTTTATCAGCCATTTTTTGACCAATAAGGGCTGGGGTCAGTCCGGTTGCCCCCATAACAATCTGGGCTGTAGGAAGATCCATAACCTCTTGTTCGGGGTGAATCCCTTTCACCTTAATGGTCTGCATCCTCCCATCAGGATAAATAGTCCCTTGACGAATGAGGATTGGAGCTGCTTTGTGAGTAGCGATTAGTGCATTTATCTCTTTCGGATAGGGTGCATGTGAATCCTCGATGGTGAGGGGATCCATGGGATCATATTCACTATGCCAGATTTGTCCACCATTTCCGAACTCAATATTGGTCATGGCATCATTCAGCTGATATGCCATTCCATCTACCACTCCCTTACCCCAAATCATGAGAATAAAGGCCATGGCCAGCACCAGGACATTGAGCCAGGTCCGTAAACCGGCTCCTACCAGGTTGCGCCATGCAAGTTTAAATAAAATCATAATATCCTCCTCCAGCTCAGCTGGTTTCGTCGGATTGAATACTACCATCCACCAGAGTCACCTTACGGTGGAGATAGCTGATGACCTTTTCATCATGGGTGGCAAAAACAAATGTGGTTCCCAGCTCTTTATTCAGCTTCACCATGGTTTCAAGAATGTGGTGACTATTCTTGGCATCAAGATTTGCTGTGGGTTCATCGGCCAGAACCAGTTTGGGTTGCTTGACCATGGCGCGGGCAATGGCCACACGCTGGCTTTCACCACCACTAAGCATTTTTGGGCGGCTATCGGCTTTATCAGCAATGCCTACCCAGTCAAGCGCCTGCATGACGAGCTGCTTGCGTTCTTCTGCACTTTTGCCAAGCAGCAGCAAGGGGAATTCGACATTCTCAAATGCTGTATATACAGGTAGCAAATTGTAAGTTTGAAAAATGAAGCCCATAAAAGCACTACGGTGTTTGGCAGCCTGAGCACCAGATAGTGTGGCCAGGTCTTTTCCCAGCACTTCTACGGTTCCCTCACTGGGGGCATCCAGTGCTCCGATGATATTCAGCAGGGTTGTTTTGCCTGATCCTGAGGGACCGACAAGCCCTACAAATTCCCCTGAGTTAACATTAAGATCGATACCTTTGAGGGCGGTAAAGTGACCTCCACCTACCGGATAACGCTTCACGAGACCTTGAGTTTTGATCAGTGTGCTCTTGTCCATGTTGATTTCCTTTTAGTTCTTATTGAAAGAAATTAATGATTAAATGCTATGTTGATTTGTAAACCTGTTCCACTTGGTAGGGACATCCCGCTGCCAGCCGTGAACTCAGGCATATCATATAAGGCAAGATAGAACAGCCAATTCCCCGAAGTGTGCTGCCACCCCAACATGGGGATGGTTTGAGACTCAAGAATGGGAAAATCAATGGCATACAGATAGAATGTTAACCCATCTGATAGACCCAGCGTATAATTTGCAGTAAGAGCAAAACTTCTTATCTGCCAGGGCATGTTCTCTCCTGTCACCCCCTGATAGGATGAAGCCATCTCAAAAGCCGTGTAGAGACCATTTCCGAGACTGAAAGTGTAGTCCACTCCAGCCATAACAGACAATGCATCCTTTGTCCAGGTAGGATCCTCGATTCTGGCAAACATCATTTCAGACCAGAGCCCCACAATTGCATCCACACGGATATCTCCAGCAATTCGATTCTCTTTGATAACACTAGCTTTGGAAACATCAAGACTATGCAAAGTTAGTCCCAAAGTTCCAGCTGGAATGGGGTATTCCAAACGTCCACCAATATCCCAGGGCCAGGACTCAGTATCACCCCAATAATTGCGCTGTACGTCTGGTGCATCAGCCATGGTCCAGAGGCGAATATTGACACCATTATCAAAATAATATCTACCCATGGCAGCCCAGACACCCGGAGATAAGGCCAGCGGATCTCGAGGATCCAGTTCATCAAACCACTGTAAGACTCGTAACATGCGGGCTGGACCAAAATTGATCTTCTGCAAACCAACCCGAACCTGAGTGTTGGGTGTGTCATAACGAAAAGTGAAGCGGTAAAAATTACCATCAAATTCTACTAGAGAATCTCCTAGGGAGAAATTGAATAAATCGACTGCCACATCAAAACCGAGTCTATTGGATGGGCTGACCTGATAATCCAGGCGCAGTTGTGGAATATAGCGCATGGTAGTAGGACTCTCATCAAAGGAGCCTGCAAATGAGCTGGCATGGATGATAGAGGCCTGCCCTTTCCACTGTAAATTGAGACTTCCATCTTCAGCAAAAACGAGGGTAAGTGAAAGCAGGATAAAAAGGAATTGGGATTTCAATTTACTCAACCTCTTGTGGAGGTCCTGTGGTTCCAAAGCATAGAAAATTCAAAAAATCAGTAGACAGTTTCACCATATCATCGTTGTACATCGCCATCATGTCCTCAGATCTAGCTGCTTCAGCCAGAGAATTCCAGACATAGAGCAAAAAATCTATGGAATAATCGGGATGAATTTCCCTGCTCTTTTGTCCATCCTCCAGGAACTCACGCATGGCACTCATGCTGTTTGCTCCCCACTCATGCATAAAGCCCTGCACCTGTTCATCCCCGCTCAACAAGCTTTTGTAAAAGACTGGCGTGAAATGACTGACCGCAGATTCCTTCATGGCGATCAGTGCCTTCATCTTATCAGGAAGACTGGCATCAGCCGCGCGGATTCTCGTAAAGACTTCCATCCCTAATTCAAGCCGAATCGTCATATACTCCTTGAGCACACCAAATTTATTCTTGAAATATTTATAGAAGGTTACCTTTGAGACTCCTGCCTCGCGACAGATTTCTTCAACACTCACCCGATCATAGCCAAACTGCATAAAGAGGTCTTCTGCCGTGCGGAGAATGTCTCCTTCCTTTTTCGGACGATCCTGAAAGTCTGGTAACTGTACCTCTGAGAGTATTCGATGTGGCATATAATGTACGCTTTCCGTTCTTTTATTTTAGAACCGTATGGAATATCAACATAAATATGAACGAGTCAAGGATTATATTACGAATATTATAAAATATGATGATTTTCGTTCACTTTGTGTTTTTCCGTATGGATTCAAAAATTGCCCACTACTCCTTAATATTTGGGTTCATTATGATTCGATTCCGCCCTGCTGGCATCTTTTCTGTTATATTCAACCCTAATGGTCTTTTCATGAAAAGTAAGAAAATCATATTCAGTATTTTAGTGGCGCTCCTTCCTCTTGTCTTTTTGTCCTTGATTGAACTCTCTCTGTGGGCTGTAGATGCCTATCCTCAACCCCCGCTCTTTTTCGAAATTGAGGAAAGTGGTAAAACTTTCACTCAAATCAACCCCCAGGTTGGTGAGCGATATTTCAATAAAAACACAATGCCGGTACCCAATCTGTACCCCCAGAAGTTTAGCACCGAAAAACCTGCTGAAACCTTGCGCATTTTTTGTCTTGGTGGCTCAACCACTGAAGGTTTCCCATACGAGATGACAGTGCCTTTCCCACAACAGCTTGCATTCCTATTGAAAGCTGATTATCCAGATAGAGATTTTGAGGTCATCAACATGGGTATGTCAGCTATCAACAGTTTTACTGTTGTGGATTGGATTCCAGATATACTTCAGCATGACCCAGACTTGATCCTCCTGTATATGGGTCACAATGAGTTTTATGGGGCCTACGGCACTGGGTCAACCATATCATTGGGACATGATGGAAGAGTTATTCGTCTGGTTCTAAAACTTCAACAATTTCGGGTCGTTCAGATGATCAGCTCGATGATACGTGGGTTTACAGAACCTCCTCCTGCCGGAGCCAATCCAACCCTTATGGAAAAGGTAATTAATGATAAAATCATCGAATCCAATTCCATTCTCAGGATAAAGACACGAGAAAACTTTTCTGATAATCTGGATGTCATTTTATCAAGCTGTCAGGCGGCTGGTGTGCCGGTTATCCTTAGCAACCTGGTTAGTAATATCAAGGATCAACGACCCCTTGATGTAACATCCAATCCGCAACAGACGTCAACCAAGGCACACAAACTATATCTCAAGGGGCAGCATGAGTTTGAGCAGGGCGACACAACAACTGCCTTCATTTCATTTACTCGTGCCAAAAATAATGATCAGGTTCCCTTTCGAGGAAACGACTATCTCAATGAGATACTACATGTCCAGGCCAGCCAATTTGATCTTGCAATTGTTGATATGAAATCAGCTTTTAAGCATGTTTCCCCATCAGGAATTCCAGGTAAGGGTTTATTTTGCGATCACCTCCATCCCAATCCCCTTGGTTATCTTCTCATGGCGAAACAATTCCACAAAGCCATTACTCAAACAAAATTATTGCCCGCAGTTTCAAAGGAACAGCTACCCCTGGAACCCTGGTTCGTCACTGACCTAGACAGGGAGATTGGTGCCTTGAAGATATTCAAACTGTTGCATCGCTGGCCTTTTGGGAGTCGTCAGGTAGATTATGCAGACTATCCTCCCCTTTATGATGAAGAGACGGCCCAAATTGCAAAGCAGTATATCTTTGATCACAATGTCTGGGGCAAAGCACACAGCAATATGGCAGATTTTTATCTAAAACAGGGTGACGTGAATAAAGCCTGCAAGGAATACCAGGCTATAATCGAGATGTATCCCCAAAAAACGGAGTACTATTCGGCATTAGTTGAATGTGCCAAGCAGCTGAAGCTGTGGGATATGGTTGGGGAAACTTGCCAGCGAGCCATGGCTACAACCACTTCAAGGGGGATGTTTTATTACAATCTCGCTTTATCTCAGAGATATGCAGGCAATCTGGAGCAGGCCATGATCAATATTGAAACTGCCATCGCAGCACCAGAATTGACCCCTGGCCAATCTGCAAATATCCATTTCACATATGCCCTGTTTCTATTGGAAATGCAAAAACCCTCTGAGGCAGCCAATGTCCTGACAGAATTGGTCACGGAAGTACCCGATTTTGGAAAAGCGCAAGAGCTGCTTAACAAACTTATAGATTGAGTCCTCGCCTTTTCATCAGGTTTTGACTTAATCTTAAGGATTTCTTCTTAGTGTGATTTCTCCAGGTCGCATGCTAAAGTCAAAAATAAAATTACTGGCGAGGTGAAAATCCCCAATAGTTATGTCATCCTGAACTTCTTTTAGAAGCAGGGTCATACGTTTTTTATGAAACTCACTATTGGGGAAAATTGGTCCGACTATTGTGCCTTGAATTTTATAGCCATCGTTCCAGTCATCGATCTCAATTTCAGCATCTACAAACTCTGCATTTCCTACAGAACCCGTGATTTCCATATCAGGAGTGACTCGTAGTGTAAATCGAACGAGGCCAACTTCAGCACTCAAATTAACATTATAGAAGTGTCCTTCTCCATGCCAATCACCGATGAATTGATCCAGGTTCACCGCTTCGGTTTGTCCCATAACCTGTGTACAGAGGCTTAGAAAAAGTACTAAATTAAATTTTGAAATTAATTTCATGAGACATCCTTTATAGGTTTGAGAAGCATAGAAATCCACACTGGTGTTTTAGGACTCATCCTCAACGACCCTGTTTCGAAGTAGAATAATACCGCTCACCAGCAGTGGACCGAAAAAGAGGACTATAACCATCCCCCGACCCCTTTCCAGAGGATTGGGACCAAATATTTCATAGAGATGAAAGAAATAGAAAAAGAAACATGCTACTGCAATTAAGACTACCCCGGCAATTCTGGGCCATCTCTTTGCGACATAAGCCAAGATGAAGAATGGTGCCGCCAACAGTGATTGCATGATCAATGCAATGGGATCAGTCAGGTTTCCAACGATGTTGAACACAAGCCAGACACATCCAAAAGCGATGAGGACACGAGAAACTGTTTTTTCCGGACCCCAGTAAGAAAGCAATGAGCTGAGGAACCAGGCAAACCATAACACGGCAAGAATCAGTGATACTGCAACTTCAGGTTCTTCTACATTTCTATCACCTGATCTTAAGTACGCGACAAGTAAAAAGGTAAACAACCCTGCTGTGAGAAATGCATGGTAACCGGCACGTCGAGCCGCCCGTCGCTGAAACTCATCCTGGTCATTAAGCAAGCCCATCTCCCTGAGGATTCCCGGGCCGAAGGTACCCAGAGCAGCCAGCGATAAGAAAGCCCAGCTAATTTCAGAGAGCACAAAACCAAAAATTACTACGACTCCAGCCACTAAGGTTCCCTGGGCTGGACGCCAATCCAGCCGACTCAGCAATTTGTCTATCATCCTATTTCTCCTTCAATTCAAACAATTCTTCCACAGCAGCTCCGAGAACTTGTGCAAGTCGTAATGCCAGCCCCACGGATGGGGAGTAGCGACCTTTTTCAATAGAGAGGATAGTTTGTCTGGTAGTTCCAACTTTTTCAGCCAACTGCTCCTGGGTCAGATCCCCGGCTTTTAGACGGCAAAGCTTCAAATTATTTTTGATGTCATACTTGGGTCGCATATGCTAATATACAATAAACTATACATAATGGAAAGTTTATTTTACATTTTTGAAATTATTAAAACCTATTAGCAGACTTTGATATATACACCCCATAGCTTAGTTTGAATCAATGGAGCTCACCAGATGACCACAATTGTACTGATTTATCTTTTAATCCTGCTGGGTATTGGAGCCTGGAAATCACTCAGGGTCAAAACCCAGGTTGATTTTGCCCTAGCCGGTCGAAATCTCCCACCCTGGGTGCTGGTGGGGACCATGCTGGCAACCTGGATAGGAACAGGCAGTATCCTTGGAAATGCTGGCAAAGCCTATGAAATCGGTTTTGCAGCTCTCATCCTGCCTGCAGGTGGTGTTCTCGGTATTGCCCTGCTTACTCAGATCGCTGGCAAAATCCGAGACATGGATACTTACACCGTTCCAGAAATCATCTATAATCGATTCGGAACAGGCGCCAGAAACCTTACTGTCCTGGCTCTGGTTTTGGCATACATGGTTATCGTTTCTTACCAGTACAATGCGGGAGGAGCCGTTTTGCAGACCATTTTTACCGATGCCAGCGGACATTCCAGTCTATCCCTTGAATCTGCCACAGCAATTGCAGCAATATTTATTATCCTATACACCGTTCTGGCAGGCTTGTTAAGCGTGGTATACACCGATGTAGGCAATGGGATCATCATGACTATTGTGCTGGTCATCGCTTTACCCATCCTCTGGATAAAGGCTGGCGGTTGGGATGGTATGCAGGCCGCTTTTATGGTTCAGGGAACCCCTGGAAAACTGGCCTTTTTTGGACAACTCAGTCCTATGCAATTGGTCAACTATATGCTACCCCCCTTTCTTTTAGTTCTGGGTGATGCAAACATGTATCAACGCTTTAGTGCTGCCAGAAGCCGTGATGGTATTAAGAGAGCAACCATCGTACTTGTTTTGGCTGTTCTACTCATTGAATGCATCATTATTCTCACTGCAGCAGTATCAGCCTCCCTGGTTCCTGATGCTGCAAACGGGAGGCATATCCTCGTCTATGTTGCTGCTACCCATCTCCCAACATTATTAGGAGGCTTATTTTTCGCCACCATTATCGGGATCATCATATCTACTGCCGATTCCTACCTTTTAGTGCCTGCAACGACGCTTATGCGGGATATCTATCTGCAATACATCAATCCACAGGCTAGCGAGAAACGGATCGTTTTTTTATCCAGACTGCTGGTGATTGCTCTTGGATTTACAGCCTGGATCCTTAGTCGCGGGTTTGCCAGCTCCCCAGGATTCTTCGAGCGAGCCCTGTATGCCTACACCATATATGGAGCAGCCATTACCCCAAGTTTATTGGCTGCCCTGTTCTGGCCCCGAGCCACATCCCGGGGAGCACTCCTTTCGATCGGGGCTGGTGTATTGACGACCATCCTTTGGCAAGAGACTCCTGTATTCAATTGGATTCTAGGTGCTGACTTAGTAACTCATCTTGATGCTGTTCTTCCGGCTATCACCTTAAGTCTGCTTTTTCTAGTAGCTGGAAGCTTATTGGATCATCGAAACAACACCGTATCCTAGACTCATTCACATTCTCATTCTACCCTCTTAACCTTTTCACTTCTCTCGTGTCTCAGTTATGTTATCGGCCAATAAAATGATGATGGCGGACTAATAATTAGTCATGCTCTGATCAATGAGGAAATTCATGCTTAAACCAATAAAATCTGTATTACTGCTACTCCTGATCGTTATCACAACCAATTTTATTTTTGCTCAACACCCCGGCGGTGCCAGAAGAGGTGGCGGGGACAGACCCAGCTCGGGAATTGTAGGAAAGGTGCTTGATGAGGATACCGGGAATCCTATTCAATACGCCAATATCATGCTGCATGATAGCGATACTGATGCGGCAATTACAGGCACCATCACTGATGAGAGAGGTAGATTCCATATTACTCCCGTTAAACCAGGCAATTACTTCGTGACCATCAAATTCATGGGTTTTGAGGAATTGAGGATCGACAGTCTGACAATCACCATGGCTACACCTAGGGCCATGTTAGGTCAGGTGTCTATTGTACCTGCGACGGTATCCGGAGAATCTGTTGTGGTTGAACGAGAACGGACCACCATTGAATACAAGATCGACAAAAAGGTGATTAACGTTGGTCAGGATCTTACTTCCGGTTCAGGGACAGCAGTCGAGGTGCTTGAAAACGTACCCTCAATCCAGGTGGATATTGAAGGCAATGTGGAACTAAGAGGCAGCAGCAATTTTACTGTGCTGATCGATAATCGACCTTCCATTCTAGATGGAAATGAAGCTCTCCAGACGATCCCTGCCAGCACTATTGATAATATTGAGATCATCACAAATCCTTCAGCTGCCTACGATCCTGATGGTGTCTCAGGCATCATTAATATCATCACCAAAAAGAGTAAACTTGAAGGCATCAGTGGTATTGCCAATCTGAACGCAGGCATGCTGGGACAGTTGGGTGGTGATTTTCTGATTAATTATCGTAATCATAAATATACCGCCTATATCAGTGCGGCTTATCACAACAGGGCGTTTGAAGGCCAGGACACCAGCATGAGCCAAACAACTGTTGGTGATACAACTTATTCAGTAGGTAAAATGGGTGATAGACGATTTGAGCATGGCGGCTATCGGCTTCGCACGGGAATTGACTTTAATCTTTCTGACAAGGATGTATTGGGCGTGAAGATTTCATACGGCTCACGAGGCTTTATTCATGCCAGCGAGAATGCCTTTTCAGAATACACAAACTATTTAACAGTGCCCATCCAGACAACATCCGAAGCCGCATTTGAACGCGGTGGCGCTTATTACGATCTTGGTGGAAACTATGAGCATCAGTTCAGTGGTCCGACCCATCGACTCGAAATAAATGGTAGCTATTCCATTCGAAAATCGGATGAGGAGAGTAAAACAGAGCAATTTGACATCAGTGGGAATCAGGTTAGTGGTAGAATGACAACTGAGGATGGTCCTACGACGCGTGGTCGTTTGGAGGTCAAATATGAACAACCTTTTGTCAATGATGGCAAGCTGGAAGCGGGGTACCAGCTGCGTTCTGGGCTCTCGGCCGATGAAAGTGGTCTTCAGGACTGGGACTCCACCACAGCTAATTATGTGGCTGTGAATACTTACGATTATGACACAGAGTATCAGCGGAATATCCAATCTCTATTTAGCGTTGTATCCACTAATTTTGGGAAATTGGGTATCCAGGGTGGTTTTCGTGCTGAATATACATTTCGGAATATAGCCGTCATTGATAGCATTGATTTTGAAATCGATCGTTGGGACTACTTCCCCAGTCTTCACCTGTCTTATAATATCACGCCGACACAGAAATTTATGACCAGCTATTCCAGACGAATTCGCCGTCCCCGTGGATGGTTTCTGGAACCTTTTGAAACCTGGACAGATGCCTACAATGTGCGTACTGGAAATCCGGGCCTCCTGCCTCAATACATTAATGCTTTTGAGGGTGGTTATATGAAATATATTGGTAAAAACATGATTTCTGTTGAGATATATGCCCGCGAGACCACCAATCTGGTTGAAAGGGTACAGAGTGTTTATGCAGAGAATGTCATTTTGCACACTTTTGATAATGTGGGGAATTCCCTTTCATTGGGTAGTGAACTGTCCTTGCGTATAACGCCCTTTGAATGGTGGGATTTTAATCTCATGGGCAATCTTTATCACTATGAGATTAATGATCAACCCGCCAGCTTTAATCAGGATATTCAAAGCGATAACTGGAGTCTGCGTTTTAACAATAACTTCACTGTCAATAGTCTGATAAAGTTGCAGTTGAATGCCATGTACAATAGCGCATCTGTGACAGCTCAAGGTGAGCGGGAAGCCATGTTCTTCCTCAACGCTGGCGCCCGATTGAGTATTATAGAGAACAAGCTCAGTGCTTCAATAAATGTCCGTGATATCCTGGATACTGGTGACCATGAATTTACCAGTGAGGGTGACGGCTGGTATCGTTATCAATCCTCTGATAGAGCTGCTCCCATAGTTTCAGCGTCCATCAAATACAATTTCAATAACTACCGTTCAAAAGATATGGGTCGGGGGAATGGAGAAAACGGTGGCAGTGATAGTGCTGAAGGGGATGATTTTTAGCTCTCAGATCACTTGAGTAATTGTACAAACTCTAGTTTTGTTTAAGTAAGTTTTCAACTTCTGCTGTAGACCAGCGGCGGGTACCATCAAGGATGATAACATCAGGATGATCCATGAGCCATTCATCATGCAAATCTTCCAGGTTTTTCAAGTAGTCCAGGGGCATTTGATGCTCTTCATTGCGACCCCGCTTTTTTATTCGTTCAAGACAGAGTTCAGCTGGAGTGCGTAGATAGATAATCTTTTGAGGTTTCTCACAATAGTTGGATGCTAAAAATTCCCAGAGTTGCTGATAGACTTGCCATTCAGAATCGTTCATGGCACCACCGGCATGCAGATTTTTTGCAAAGACATTTCTATCTGTATAGATTGATCTTTCCAAAACGACACGATCCCCTTGCACCTTCTCCAGAATTTCCGACCAGGTTTTTGCCCGAGTGGTAAATGCCATGATCTGGAAGGTAAAGGACCATCGTGGCATATCTGTATAAAACATCTCAAATAGATTGCCGGCAAAACCCTCACGCCAGGTATCCACAGGTTCTTCCAGGAATTCAAAGTCACTCGAATTCTTTAGAATATTACCCAGACTGGTTTTTCCTGCGCCAATATTGCCTTCAAGAAGAAACATGGATCTGGTATTTACAGTAGAACTCGGAGTTTTGCTCATTTTGATATTACCTAATTATTCGATTGAATCAGAGTTGATTTCTTAAAAGTCACTCATACATGTGTACGTCCCTTGCGCTTTCAAGGGCATTTAATCTAAGCCAGAATGTGTGAGTTGAAATGATGGGATAATATTAGTGTCTCGCTTCGAGACCCTTCACGCTTCGAGTTCCCTCCAGTCTACGCCCAAAGGGCT
>JABIFG010000250.1 GCA_018650795.1 Fidelibacterota bacterium | reverse complement strand
TCTCGATAATGACCATCGATATTAACAGAGTTAAAGATGGTAAGATTGTAGAACTATACCACCTTGAAGACTGGGGAACGGCTATCAGTCAACTCTCAGGTAAAGAAACATCAGAATAATTTTAGGAGAAAATATGAGTAAAAACATTTTAATTATCGCATCGAGTTATGGAGTATGGGCCGAAGAGTTACTTGGGCCATGGGATACTCTCAAAAATGCAGGACACAACCTCACCCTTGCAACCTACTTGGGAAAGACACCACTTCCAGGTGGAATCAGTATGGATCCAGATTTCTTTGATCCACAACAGGGTGTAAAAATGAACCCAGTACCAGTTTTGGATAGAGTTAATGAGATTCTTGACAACGGTGAATGGGACAATCCAATCATGACAAAAGATGCTGTGATGGCCGATTATGACGCACTAGTGATCGTTGGTGGAGCAGGTTCAGCACTGGACGTTGCGGGAAATGGTCTCGTACACAAACTGGTTCTCGAAGCGTATAAAGCAAATAAAGTGATCGGTGCACTCTGTTATGCCGTGGGAGCACTCTGCTTCACACGTGACCCAGAACATCAAAATCGCAGTGTAATCTACGGTAAAAATGTAACGGCTCACCCCCACGCGTGGGACTTCACTGCGGATCTTGAGTATACCGTTGTGAGAGAGACTGAAGATAATCCAAATATGAAACTTATGACAAGTGGTTTTGTATTTCCCCTTCAGTTCATGGTTGAGGATGCCGTTGGTCCTGATGGATCAGTAAAATCAGACCCTAAAACATCTCGTGAAAATCCATCAGTAGTGTGGGATGCTCCGTTTGTGACAGGCTGTTCTGTAGAATCGGCATTCCCTTTTGGTGAAAAGTTAAAAGAAGTTCTCGCATAATTTTCAAATAAGGCCTCTATCAAAGGGGCCTTCAATAAAGGATTAATAATGGAAAACCAACTACCTCCGGCGGTAACAAAAATTGTAAAAGAGTCTGGTGATGTTAAGATTCACACATTTGTTGCTCCTGAGTCATTTATCTCAAATGCTACTCATGTTATTGAAACAAAAAATCAATGTATTGTCATTGATGGCCAGTTCGTAGTTCCCTATGCACTACAGTTCAGAGAGTATGTCGATGCCATTGGAAAACCAATCTCTCGAGTCTACCTGTCCCACGGACATCCTGACCACTTCTTTGGAATTGGTGCAGCCTTTGCAGATTGTGAAATCTATGCTCTTCAGGAGACAATCGATTTTATAAAAGTTGCTGGTGAGTCAATTCGCGATGAACTTGCAAAAGGGTATGGAGACTTCGTAACCAAAACGATTGCAGTTCCTCAAAATGTAATTACTGCAGGCGAAGAGACTATTGATGGAGTGAAACTGGAACACGTGCTTCACAAAGATACAGAAACGGAGTTTCATCTCTCAATTAAACTGCCAGAACTTGATACATACATTGTTCAGGATCTCGTATACAGTGGCGCCCATATCTATCTTACCAAAGATATTCCACACTGGGTAGAAATTCTTGAATCGATTCGCGACTCTGAATTTTCACTTTTTCTTCCTGGCCATGGTGAACCTGCTGATAAGAAAGAGCTACAGAGTAATATTGAGTATCTCAACTTTGCAAACTCTTTACTCAATGCAGGAACCACAGCTGAAGCACTCAAAGCGGCTCTGTTAGAGAAGTATCCTCACCTCACTGGTGCAGGTATCTTCGATATCTATCTTCCAAGACTCTTTGCTTAGAGTTTCACAAGAAACAGGTAGTTCGCCACACAAGCGAGCTACCTGTTTTTATTTGAATCGATCTATGCTACTCAAATAGAAGCAGGTTCTCAAACACCTTTCCTCATATCCTTCGGTGCGTTTGACGAGTAATTAATATCGCTAAATTCAACTCTACATCCCTCCCCAACAGGACTCTGTGCTTCCACTCCCACAAAACAGTTTGCATCAGCTGAAATATCAAATCGAAAGAGTCGCACCATTCTCCACAGAACTCCATCCAGAGAATAACAGAGGCTAAAGAGATTCTGTTTTCGAGAGAGTTTCAAGTATACCGACTCAGCGATGATCACCTCACCATTTGAATCATCACTCACACCGCTAGTCACAACCGCAACCACAGCAGTGTGTCCCAAATCGGTATTTTCAAACGCGAACTTTATCCACTGCTCTTCACTCGCATAGAACATGATTGATCCAGCGTCATATTCACTTGTAAATGTAGGTTTTACTCGACACTCAAAGGAGAACTCGCTGCCAGCTTCTATGGCATAGATATGAGCATTTCCAACCCTAAAGTCAGAACCGGGATCTCGAAAGAAGTCACTCTTTTTATCTGCCGTGATTGTAATTGCATTTTCAGACTCAACTGCAGGAACCACCGGTTCGTTAATCCACGTTGTTAGTTTCACCATCTATAACACCTCTCTGCGTAACATGTTACACAATATATCTCCCGCCACACTCCCCACTGCCAGCGGAGATCTCTGAATGCCCCATAGCGAGCCACCGCAAACCACCTCAATTACCACCTCGCTATGGGAAAAGAGTATTTTACGGTTTCACTTGTAAAAAGTGAGTGAATGAAAAGAGGATAACCCTCTTTCACGATTGAAAAAAGGATGTAAAAATGTACGAAGTGTTTACCGAGACCCACTTCTCAAGCGCACACAGACTCCGTAACTATAACGGCGCATGTGAGTTCCTTCACGGACATAACTGGCAGGTGAAAATCACCACCCGTTCACGTGAACTTGACAAAATCGGACTATCTATCGATTTCAAAATTTTAAAAAACCACATGAAAGACGTCACTGATCGTCTTGACCATGTGGATCTTAACACAATTTTTACCGAAGAGATAGGCAATCCCTCTGCGGAAAATATCGCGAAATACATTTTTGACGAAATGGATGCGCTTATAAAAGCAGAAGATACTCCCGCGTTTATGTACCGTGTTGACGTGTGGGAAACTCCTGGGAACTGTGCATCATATTTTGAAGAAAATTAAGATAACTGAGATATTCTCCTCTATTCAAGGGGAGTCATCTCATGCAGGTAAGCGATGTGTATTTGTTCGTTTAACAGGGTGTAATCTTCGATGTGGCTACTGTGATACCGCCTATGCATTTCACGGTGGAGAGTCGTTCACTATCGAAGAGATTGTTACAAAAGTAGTCGATTACGGTGTACCGCTTGTGGAGATCACTGGCGGTGAACCACTCATGCAGAAAAACTGTCCTGATTTAGCGAAAGCACTTCTCGATGCAGGTCTGCAGGTGATGATCGAAACAAATGGATCATATAACGTAAATGTTCTTCCCGATGAAGTGATCAAGATTGTCGATGTAAAAGCACCATCTTCAGGCGAAGGTGATAGTTTTATCATGGATATTCTCACTCAAATTGATGCTAAAGACGAGCTCAAATTCGTCATTGGTTCCCGTGAGGATTACCTCTGGGCCAAGGCATTTGTTGAAGAACATATATTGATTGACACCACAACAGACTGTTGGATTACTCCCCCCGCTTGATGGGAGTGCCTGTGTTTGGGCGCGAGAATCACAATCTAACCTTATTCGTTTAGGTTTTTTTCGACAGAAGCACGTTTATTTACAGCCATTATGTAGCTTCCATTTCTCCTCGTGCCCCATATCTATTGCGAACTGAGGTACAGTGCAGTCATTATTAGTTTGCTGAGGAAATAGATGAGATTTCATTTTACTACCGACACCTGGACCCCAGATGACACCTACCAAAAATATTATCAAAACCCCAATTTGTATATAATTTACTTTTTGAATATCAGTCCTTTCTTTTGTTAGATCACACGACTCACCTGGGCAGTGCTTTGCCTTTTCTTTATGAAAGAGGTTATAGACTTTGCAACCTACACAAATACCAAATACAGATTCAAAAAACAACAACCCTAGGCACAGAGCACAAGTAATAATATTAGCCGGACCGCGTATGTCATTTAGTACAATCAGATAAAACATAATTAATGCTAGTATAAAACCGAATGTCCACGCCCATCTTTTTTGTGGGGCTCCAACATATTCAGGGGTTTGATTATTAACCACCCACCTTCCGATAATCATACTTGGCGAATATTTGGGATTGATGATAATTCGAATGAAGAAATCAACCAAAAATGCTGACACCATGATTTTAGTTGGCTCATTGTTGCCCGTCAGCCAGCCATTCATAAATGCAACAATAGCAAACAAGAAAACTATCCCAGCAGCGGCTCTAACTTCCCTTTCATTGAATACGGCTACCTCATAGTCATCGTGTGTTTCACCAAATTTGAACATGGCCACCCTCATTTTATGATTAAATTGAAAACCTAACGTCGCCAATAACTGGGATTTTGTGGAGCGTAGCGTAACAAAATGTCCATGTTAATTGGCCTTGTTAGGTTTTAAACTACCCTGATTATATCAGTACGTGTACCAATATAATGTCCTTTCTCTTTATCAAATCTAAG
>JABIFG010000033.1 GCA_018650795.1 Fidelibacterota bacterium | reverse complement strand
TCTTCTACCTTTTGATATCCAATATCATAAACAAGCCCACACTTCTCACACTCTAGCTCTGTTAAGAATCCATGCAGGTGGGTAATATCATCATGATGAATTCCTGCCTTTTCAAACAGGTTATCGACATTTTGAGTAATAACAGCGATCTCATCTTGGTACTTGTTTTTTAGCTCTGCCACTACCTTATGAGCATAGTTTGGCTTTTTATCTTCAAGGTTAAGTCTTCTTTTATCATAAAACTCTATTGCTTCTGCACGATTACTCTTCAATACACCTTTTGTAGCTACTTTTTCAATAGCATATCCTTCCCAAAGACCATCACTATCTCTAAATGTCTCTATACCTGATTCAGCACTTATACCAGCTCCGCTAAGAATAACTATTTTTGCCACACTTTTTGCCTTGTTAACTATTATATTATTATAGAATTCTCAATTGAGATAGAAACTATGGTTTTTGGTAATTCCGCACGCCCTCTACGGTTGACTTGGTTGACAAACACCGTCCAGTACTCGGTAGAAACTGGACTCAGAGGCAATGTATTTCCCTTTGTCGGCCAGCATAGGAACAATCTGCGGGGGTCCTTAAGGAGGCTGACTCTTTACGTTTGTCTTTCGTCTCTTGGTTTTCATGTAGCTGTTTCTGCCAGCGACGTAGGGTACGGGAGTCGATCTCAATTACACGGCAATCGGGCAGCCAACTGCTCTCGCAGCTCTGTTTTTCCAGAAGTGTACGAGCCCCGAATTCCTAAATCATAATCGACAATGAGCAGGTGTTGTTTGTGATCCATGGTTGAGAATTATATTGGATTAAAATAAGGATGTAAGTTACAAAATGTTACAGAATAATATATTGAATGTTATAGTATTTTGTCGAGCCTGATCTCAATCTCTTGTTGTTGTGGTGTGCGTTAGCTCTAACTTTGCTGCCTAATGCAGCCTTCCCCATCGAGAGATTACCGGATTGTACTTTCTGGTCAAAAGATGAGCTGTATATGATTTTCATGCTAAGTTAATTATTCCCACTAAATATTTAGTTACAATTTCAATAGACTCCGCAGATAAGATCAGAATACTACAGCACACACTGTGCTTTACACATCACTGCAATACATCAAAATCTCTTTGCTGACAAAAAAACTCATTCACCTGGCAGTTAAACCCATACTATGCTCTTTCTGCTTTCGCCAGCTCTTCCACTACTAATAGAGAAAAAATACCACAAAACGACGGTCAAATAACAAAAATTTCAGAGGCCTCACAGATTGCTGGCAGCATACTCATGCTACTTTCAACTCTCTCTTAACAGCCTGATCAAACCATGACTGCACATGCTTCCAGCACTCATCAGATGGCTCCTTATTTCTTTCCAATTTCAGTTGTGAAATGCTAGGTTGCCCACCAAGTCGAATCTCCATAGTTGCCCGTTGAGGGGAAATGACTCTGTAGATATAACATCGACCTTCTGCAACTAAACTCGCGTATGAAGTAACACAGTGCCGCATACTTGCGCCCTCCTCAATTAGATCGTCAATATCTGTGATTGGCAGAATTGAGTCAGTGCCCCCATACGGAGGCGGTGGAAAGTTCTTGAACCTCTCTTTCAATGAAACACTTCTGCGCTGTTGAATCAGCTTGTTATATTCATCTGTCACCTCATCATGAAATTCTCGCATTTGGTTACTACTCTCTACACTCCCAATCTTGCTTTCCAGATGGTCAAGCTCAAGTACCCGCCCCATTCTTTCAATATCTCGCTGCCAGTCATTGAATCGATTTACCTCTGCAATAGCAGCTATAATACCTCCTTCATAATCAGGATCCTTAAACTGTTCTAGCAATTTATGCTTGGTCAATTCAGGAAACGTCCTCAGTATACTGAGATAGTGAGTTGGAATAATCTTCATGTGACGAACAAATCTGACGCGGTCATCCGATTGAAAGAGGAACCGAATAGCATTGAGTTCCTTGTCGCTCCCCTTTTTTACTCTAATTTTCCGCATTACTTTCAAGGCAGATTTTGATGACCAGCCAAAAAGAACCTTCATAATTACAGTTTGCTTCTGAGTCAATATTCCCTCTTCAAAGAAATCTGTCCATCGATCAGGATCCATATAATACGCCTCTGTGAATAACCATGCCAATTGCGGAGTAGACTCAATTAAATCCATAAAGCGGTCATCTCTCGCAGCAAGTTGCATCATCGCAAATTGGTAATGCCTTAGCCCAGAGACAGCACGCCTTACTCTTTGAGGGATTTTTTTGATGAACTGTTTATGACTCCCCTCAGGTAACTCAGCTCCAGATATGATCGGCATCATCATTATTGCTAATCGCTCCCATTGGCCATTCTCTAATGCAAAACAGTTCAGCCCATCCTGCCATGGGGTAATTTTGAGCTTACACGCAGGGTCATGAGGAAAACTGATAATCAAATTTCCTCTTCGATCAATCTTCGCCTCTTCATCATCAAACATCATGCACTCGTCCTCCATATACACTGTTTACGATGACTCAGATACCACTGGAAGATTGACCACCCCTTGTACTCTTCGTACTCTTCGTACGCTGCGTAACGATGTGCCTGCCACTGAAAGTGCCCATATGCCCACTTCAAGAAATCATCTAAGTCACCTTTTCTTGCCTTGACCAGAGAATTTATTTTTTCGTATATGCCACCAACCTCCAGCTTCGTTCCACTATCTTTATCTACATACTCATAAAACACATCGCCCCCTGCATACTCTTTATATTTCAGCATCTTAACTGCTGGTAAAATGGGTGCGGCCTCAGCAAGATGTCTTGCTGTAGTGAGTTGATAATTAACGAATAAATGTTTCCGGCTATTTTTTACTGTGTTGAGTTATGCACGAAAAAGCCGCTTATCAAGCTTCAGAGGCAAAAATACAGCGCTTAATGACGAAAATACAGACTTAATTTTGTTGACAAATCATGTTTTATGCGAAGACACATTATATTAAGG
>JABIFG010000249.1 GCA_018650795.1 Fidelibacterota bacterium | reverse complement strand
TTCAATAGGGGCAACCTGATAGTATGAATGTCCTGCACAAGTAAGGCATAATCGCAGACCTTCGTGGTTTACTTCGCGCTCATTTATAATCTCTTCGCCGCAGCTTTCACAATTAGTGCGCACGCCAGGTCGCGAGACGATTTCTTTGATAGGGGCATGTAAAATAACCTCTTCAGAGAAGAACATTTCATCTAAAGGCATGATCTGATAGCCGTGAAGCTGTGCAAAATAATGGCGAGTCTCGCCTTCAGGAGCATAAGCCTTAGCACGCTCACGCACGTTTAACGCTGGAGCGATACGAACGACCTTGTTTGTTTTTGTATCTACAAAAACAGCTGCGATTTTCCCGTAATCTTCGACACGCATGGTGCGATGGCCAACTGTCGCACCTGTTGCTGCGGCAACACCGTCTGCAAAGCAGCCATCGCTTTCCACAATGGCTAGTAAACGTTTTTTTGTTTGTGGCAGGTCGAGGTCAAAAATGTCTGCCGCCAATATCCCCATTCGCACGCCAATGACTTGTCGTGGGCAGAGGTGACTATGATCTGCTGCGGAAGCATCCAATAACTCTTGCAATGTTTTTTTCATCATAATATTTTCCTTTCTTGCGCCCAATAGAAAAGGCTGCCTCACAAGAGAGACAGCCTGATAGGATCAAATCCGGGCGTCTCCTTTCCAATATCATCCTGCAAAAAACAGGAATTCGGGGGGGGCTGGGGTGTTTCCACCAACAACCGGGGCCACTTTTGGTGACCGGCCTGATAGCCATACAGAAAGACTGGTTAGAGTATCAAGCTCGGAGCGTAAACTGTAATTTTCTACTTACTATGTGTACATTGTGTTCGTGATCACTTTTATTTGGTAAAAAACGTTGCTATACTTAACACGGTTATAAACTTTCATTTTTGACAGAACACTTGTTGGTGATTTATAATTCCTTTTTTATGCAAGAAAAGTGCTCAAACAGGAGAGAAGCTTTGCTCAAAATAAATTTTTCAGAAGAAGAAATCAGCCAGCTACGACAAGAGCACTTAGAACATGAGCATTCAAGAGTGCGAAGACGTTGTGAGGTAGTATATCTAAAATCTCTTGAGTTTTCTCATCAGGATATTGGTCGTCTTGTGGGCGTTAGTCAGCCGACACTGAGAAGTTACATGAATATGTATAAGAATGGCGGTATAGAGAAACTAAAAGAATTGAATTTCTATCGTCCAGTTAGTAAACTTGAAGTCCATCGAGAAAAACTGAAAACGGAATTTACAAGCAATCCACCTAAGAGCGTCAATGAAGCGATGAAGCGTATTGAAAAGCTAACAGGTATTCTTCGTAGCCCGACGCAAGTGCGTCAGTTTATCAAAAGATTAGGTCTGAAGCGTCTCAAGGTAGGGCAGATACCGGCCAAAGCTGATCCAGAAAAACAAAAATTTTTCTCGAAGAAGAACTTGAACCTCGCCTAGAAGAGAGCAGAGAAGGAAAACGCCATGTTTTTTTCGTAGATGCGGCTCATTTTGTAATGCAACCTTTTCTTGGCTATCTGTGGTGCTTCTTTCGGCAATTTATTCAAGCACCAAGTGGACGTAAACGCTTCAATGTTTTAGGGGCTCTGCATGCAACCACTTTAGAGGTCGTTACTTTCACAAACGATACTTATATCAACTCTCGCTCTGTAGCAAGACTAATGTGTAAAATCGCTGTTGAATTCTCAGATTTGCCTATTAGCTTAGTGATGGACAATGCCAGTTATCAGCGGTGTTATTTTGTCAGAGACTTGGCAACTGCGCTTGGCATCGAAATAATTTTTCTTCCACCTTATTCGCCCAACCTAAATTTGATCGAACGCTTGTGGAAGTTTGTCAAAAAGAAAGCTCTCTACTCCGAATACTACGAAACTTTTCCTGATTTTACGCAGGCGATTTCAGACTGTATTGCTAATACGCACGGTAGCTACAAAAAAGAGCTTTCTAGCTTGTTGACACTCAACTTTCAAACATTTGAAAATGTAAATCTATAACCATTTTCAGTATATATCAAATTTGGCTTTCTCGTGCTGCTTTTCCAAATCATTCTGCTTTATATCCCATTCTGTTTTAAGGTTTTCAAAATACTCATTAGCTTTCTTTTTCAACGCTTTTATTTTT
>JABIFG010000248.1 GCA_018650795.1 Fidelibacterota bacterium | reverse complement strand
TTTTACGGAGCGGTCCCAGAGAAGGTTATGGATTGCGAAGGTCGGAATAGGTTCGCCCCAAGAGGTTTTGCTCCAAGGGGGATGAGGGAATGATTTGGTTTTCTGTCAGTTACAGAGATTGTGTCTAGTTGGAGCAACGCATTAGATGTTAGTCGATCCTTTCTGTCAGTTATAAATGCATTCTCTATGCGGTTTGGTTGCTGATCTTTGGTTGGGGAGGACGACGCTTTCTGACTGGCTTTTGCTCCTCCGGTTCTTCCGCAGCCAGAGCAATCATTTCTTCTGTAAACGGCCTAACATCTTGCAGGTCGAAGCATCGCTCCTTTATTTTGGATGGAATGACCACCCCCTCTGCAGCCAGAACGGCAAGGAGGAATGCAGCATTGTTTGCACTTCTACCCTTGAAGAAATGGGAGAGTGCCAGTGACGCAAACTCTGGCATTGTTATGAGGTGTCCTACGACGTCCGCAATGGCTACCCATTGCGGATTGACAACTCCGCCTTTGCTGCTGGAAAGGATTCTGAGGAAGATTTCTTGCTGATGGTTGATGCCGATTCCATAGCTGAGAGTTGTTTTGCCAGAGAGAGATGGGCATTTTTCAGTCTTGATAATGCGGATAGGAGGAGGGCCTTTTTGCATAGGATTTGTGGATTGCTTTTTGGGTGCAGTTTTTTTGCGAGGGGACATATAGGCGTTCCTTTTCTTTAGGCGAAAAAAAGCCCCACGAGCCGTGAAGCAGGTGGGGTTATAAACGGAATATTTAATTTAATGCATTATAGAGATTCGATTCTATTTTTTATTTTATTGAGTTTGTTTTGTATTTTACTATAACTATTTTTTGTTGAATTAACTGACTTCTCATGACCTGTTTTTCCGTGTGTTAGGATGACTTCGTATTTAGATCCTATTAGTTTTACATTTGTTTTTAATTGAAGTATGTTTAAGTGGATTCTTGCCTTCATTGGGGTATCGTTGTAATCATTGCCGTATGCAAGGCCTGAGAAAAAAGCCGTATTAAATGAATGCTCGATTTCATATTCTATTATAACGCCATATTCATTGATTTCTTTAATTAGTCCTCCGTTCTCTAATGCGGTTAAAGCAATGTTGTCCATTACAACTTTTTTAGATACATTATTTATGATTACTTGGGCTTTCTTTGGAGCTATTAGTTTTGGCTCATTTGTTGCGCATCCAAATAATAATGTTACGAATATTATATGTACAGTAGCCAGCTGTATTCTTTGTTTCATGGTGGTTTGTTCCTATATGAATGTGATGTCACGTTGACACCAGAATAATAACCCCGTCTTTGACACCATGCCAGTGTCATTGGAAATATTATGGAATGTTACAAAATGGGTGTTACAGATGAGGGAGTACGCTTGACGTTGCGCCTCCCCGAACAACTAAGAAATTCTCTGTTGCAAAGCGCCAACAACAATCATCGAAGCATGAACAGCGAGATCATTGCTAAACTCGAATCTCTCCAAGCAGATCCCACTGCCTCAACAGATAAACTCCTTGATACGTTGGTGGCAAACTGTAGCCAGCTCTCTGATGACAGCATTAGTCTTCTTGTCGATCTAACCCGGAAGATGCACTCTTAGCATCCTGTGTACCCATAGCAGGGTGAGGATGATGAAGATCGGAATCAGATATCTGCTGATCCATAGCACTCCAACAACAGTCCAGAACGTGCTCCCTGCCTTACTCATGTAGCGGGCAACCTCCTCGATCGAATGCTCCTGTATAACTTGTAGGCAGTTCTCCCAACCAATGAGGCCACCCATGCAGCGCTTACAACTACTGCAACTGATGGGAATTTCAAGGCAAGGACGATCGATGCCAAAACGGTTAGATTTCTTGATAGGTGAGTCATGATTTTCTCCAGTAAAGTGCGGCAAGAATGAGTGTCGCGATTAGTAGAGGAACGATTTGGATGATCGTCTTGAGCACCAGTAGCCACATAAGGGCAAGTGCAATTGGACGCATGTAGGGTTCCTTTGGGGTTTTGTGTAAAGCAAAGCGTGAGAATCTCTGCCCATCTCTGTGTGCCCGACTCACCCCACGGCTACCCCCAGCCCCACCCGTGGAGCGTTTGAGAGCGGGTCAGTTTGGCTAGCTCTGGGGCGAACGTCGGGGCGATTTGGGGGCGGTGGTTTGGACAGATTTCCGGCTGGGGCACAGGGTGGGCAGGTGGGGAGGGTGAGCACCTTTTTTAATTTTTGGGAGGGGCTACGGTTAGAGTAGCTTTGAGGAGACCTAATTTGGGTTTTTGATCTCTTCATATAAGATGGATGGGATTGCGCGGTTCCATGTTCACTAAAAGGTATTTGGACAACGACTTCTGTATGCTGTCTTCGATAGAATAACCAGATGGCCGCAGCTGCCAGCAGTATGTATAGCGCGCTCAACAAGATTATGTAGCCGACGGAGGTGATCAGCGTGAACAGCAGACCCATCAAGCCATCGAGATCCGTCGCCGCTGAGTTGGTTGTGCTGCTTTTGTTGTGGCTTGAGGTGGTTGGAGGTTGGGTTGGATGGTTTTCTTTTGGGCATTGGTTCTCCATGAGCTGGACGTAAAAAAACCTCGCCGGTCGTTGGACCGATGAGGCTTTGGGTTTTAGTTGTTGAGGATGGTTAGATTATGTGGAGAGCTGCTGCGTGGCGCTCTTCATATAAGATGGCTTGTTTTGCGCAGGATTGAGGTGCCTGGTGGGCTTACTTGGACTTGAATCAGGGAGCAATGGATTATGAGTTGGTTGGCGTTGAAGCCACCTCCAAGTAAATGCTGTCCTCATTCCTTGTTAGCGAGTAATCGACGGCAAAGCGCTTGTCGTTGGGAAAGAGTTCCTGTTTTCGTGCGTACATAGTCTCGAAAATGTTTAGATAGTCAGATAGTGTCTCTGAGTCCCCATCATGAATTTTATCAACTGCAGTAGTGATGGACTCAATGCCTGCTTCTTTTGACTGAAGTGATGCGTTCCACAGAGTGATGGACATCCTAACCGCATCTTCTTCCGATGTGATGTCATCTGCTGCCTCAATCATAGGCTCAGCAAACTCGAGCAGAACCTCCGACAGTTTTCTTTGAGAGAGAGTAGACCGGTTAGTGAGCCTGATCTTGGTGTCTCTGGAGGGTTTTGCTACAGCTCTTTGGGGTTTTCTCTTGAGAGCTTTTCTACGTTTAGCGGCATCTCTTCGTTTTTTGGATTGCTGTGATTTTTGCTTGTTCATGGCGGGGTGTCGTTGAATCTGGTCGCCTTAGATTATGGTCGATGGATGACGGTGAGTAGGTGCATGGTAGCATGTCGAAGAAATCTCCCGGAACCATCTCCGGCATAGACACAGTTTCCAGCAATGCGTTGCTCTGGTGGCGATTTCCAGTTGCGCAACCCCATGAATCCCAGTAAAATGCGCCGCACATGCCGCTATAGCTCAGCTGGTAGAGCAACGCACTTGTAATGCGTAGGTCCTCAGTTCGACTCCGAGTGGCGGCACCAACTAAAACCCCTGCATTAACACCA
>JABIFG010000247.1 GCA_018650795.1 Fidelibacterota bacterium | reverse complement strand
GGCGCAATTTTCACTAACTGTGCTTCACCAAATCGATAGATCAAAATAAAAGCCACCGCCAAACCAATTTTCTCTTTGGTAAAAAAGGCAGTGAAGGTCTGGATGTAATTCTTGAAGAATACTGCCCCACTCTCGATAACGGCACCCTTATCCTCTCCAGGTTTGGGGAGCACAAAGAAGTGATATATAAAGAAGAAGCCAAACATGGCTGTTAATATTCCAAAGGACATAATCCAGGCCAGTGGGATATTACCTGAACGAGAAATAAATGATGCGGTGGCAGCATGTTTCAAGTTTGGGTGAACCTGAATGATGGCCATGTATGGATAATTCCAATCATCCTGGTTAACCACAAGTCTGGTACCTGAGATTAACTTGATACTTTTATCGCCAGATTCGTGACCAAAGGAAACAACGGTGTGGTCCTCTGTTTCAGGACGACCCGTTAAGCCGATATAAGCAATGGCAGTATTGCCAACTGGATCCCCTGGCTCAGGAGCGGTATAACCGATAAATGCCAGACTGTCCAGATCAGCAACATTGAGGTGTTCCGAGCGATGTTCATTCCAGTAATTGACCTTTGTGAGTAGAGAATCATAACTTTGACTGGATTGTGTGCCTAACTCAATATTTAAAACGGTAGGTTGAATAGCTATGGCGAGATCAACATCACTTTCATGCAAGACAAGCATTTCAGGGTCTATTTGCTGCTCAATCCGGTGACTACCAGTGGCCTGGACTTCTAAAGAAACATCCTGAAGTCCTGTATTACTTTCAATCATCCCGGCAAATATGATGATACCACCTTGCCCGGCGATAATTGCCAGACGGTAAAAGGTACTTCTAATCCCGACCCACCATGCTTGATCATGTTGGGAAAGGGCGATCATATAAAATCCATCAGCAGCAATATCATGGGTAGCAGAGCTGAATGCCAATAGCCAGAAAAAAGCCAGGGTGAATTGAAAGAACGCCGGCATTGGAATAGTTAGTACCACACCACCCAAACCAGCACCAACCATTATCTGCATCGTAACTATCCAGAATCGTTTTGTTCTTACAATATCAACCAGTGGACTCCAGAAGGGCTTCAAAACCCAGGGTAGATAAAGCCAGCTTGTGTAGAGTGCAATTTCAGTGTTGGAAATGCCCATTCTTTTGTAGAAAACAACAGCAATCAACATAACGACGGTATATGGCAGCCCTTCTGCAAAATAGAGGGATGGAATCCAAGCCCAGGCCGAGCGTTTTTTGGGTGTATTTTCGCTACTCATTAATGATCTCCTTCTCTGAAGTGATGTGGCTCTATGGATTAATGGTCGAATTAATTTCCGTAAATTCTATATTTTTGTTGAATACTTTCAAAAGCCTGTAATTCATCTTGATAACTATCTATAATCTCCTGGGCCGTCTTCCCTGCATCTACCATCTCGCGTAGTGCAGATCCACCCCACAATCGATCAGGACCACGTGCACTTCGCCAGCCAAACTCATTGGGGTAATTCTTTTTGGCAATAACCAGGAGATGAACGAGGAAGTCAACGGCTTTGTATTTAGTTGGGTCGGTGACGACTATCTTTACACCCTGAACAACTTCACCCTCAAAGAGTGGGTTCATAGCGGCACCTGGCATATCTACAGGTATATAGGAAACGGGTTCAACAGTAAACCCTTCCAGCCCCGTTGCCAGGAGCTCTCTTGCCAGGAGTTTTCCATCCATATACGGAGTACCTATATATTCAAATGGGAATTCCGTTCCGCGTCCTTCATTAATTCTGACACCTTCAAGCAGGCAGAGGCCAGGGTAAGTCAATGTTTCATTGGTATTGCGCATATTCGGTGAAGGTGGTAACCAGTCCAGATCGGTATCAGACCAGAATAAATCTCCAGTCCAGCCTTCACATTCAACGACGTGAAGCTCCAGGGACTCGAGACCAGAAATCATTGTTTCGCCAACAATCATACGAGCCAATTCTCCCATGGAGAGTCCATATTGAATGGGGATCTTGTAGCGCCCTACAAAACTTTCAAAACCTTCATCGAGGACATTGCCATTTATCCGACGCCCAATTGGATTTGGACGATCCAGTATC